>NZ_CP040755.1:3936538-4239349 GCF_024585285.1 Colwellia sp. M166 | reverse complement strand
CCTTGTTTACCAGCTTAAAGATAATAGCGGTGAGCTAATTATTTCAAGAAATAATTAGCTACTTGTCAAACCGGGTATTATCTATTTTTTAGGGGCTAGAACCATCACCATTTGACGCCCTTCCGCTCTACGAGGGAAAAACTCGACTACAGTCAATTCTTCTAAATCGTTTTTAACACGAGTTAAAATTTCAAGACCAAGTTCTTGGTGGGCCATTTCACGGCCACGGAAACGTAATGTTACCTTGACCTTGTCGCCGCCTTCTAAAAAGCGTTTCAGGTTGCGTAGTTTGACCTGATAATCGCCTTCATCTGTTCCAGGACGGAATTTAATTTCCTTAACCTGTATTTGTTTCTGGTTTTTACGCTGCTCTTTCTGTTCTTTCGCTTTTTCATAGATAAACTTGCCGTAATCCATAACGCGAAGAACAGGAGGTTTTGCTGTTGGGCTGATTTCTACAAGATCTACACCTGCATCTTCAGCTTGATCCATTGCTTCATCTAATGTGACGATACCACCAGGCTCTCCGTCATATTTAATCAAACGAACTTCATTGCCTGCAATACCTGTGATTAACTCATTTAAACGATGTGCTGGCTCTTTTTGCCCGCCACGTTGTCCACCTTTAATAGCCATGTTCCTCCAAAGAACGTTGTGACCAAGTAAGCATTAATTTTTTAGCTTACTTGGGTTAAATAATAATGTTGCGTGTTTAGTCAAAAAAGTGCTTAGCGACGAGTCTTCACTTCATCCGATAATTTAGCAATAAAATCGTCAACCGACATTGTTCCTAAATCTTCACCACTTCGAGTTCGTATTGAAATTTCACCGGTTTCCATTTCTTTATCACCGACAACTAACAAATACGGAACACGCTTTAAAGTATGCTCGCGGATTTTAAAGCCTATCTTCTCATTTCTCAAGTCTAGTTTTGCTCTAAATCCACTTTCTTTTAGTTTTTTAACAACTTTTTCACAATATTGACCTTGTTTGTCGGTAATATTCATCACAGTTGCTTGAATTGGCGATAACCACGTTGGAAATTTGCCGGTGTACTCTTCGATCAAAATACCAATAAAACGTTCAAGTGAACCTAAAATAGCACGATGGATCATCACCGGAATGTATCTTTCGTTGTCTTCACCAACATAAGTTGCGCCTAAACGCTCTGGCAAAGCAAAATCGAGTTGCACAGTACCACATTGCCAAGCACGTCCCAAACAATCCATTAAAGTAAATTCAATCTTAGGACCGTAAAATGCACCTTCGCCCGGTAAATATTCAAATTTAATATCACTGTCAGTTAATGCTTGCGCTAAACCTGCTTCAGCTTTATCCCAGATTTCGTCACTACCAATACGATTTTCTGGGCGTGTAGAAAGTTTAACAATAATGTCTTCAAAGCCAAATGAGCCATAAACGTCATAGACCATTTCGATACACTTGGTTACTTCCGCTTGAACTTGAGATTCCATACAGAAAATATGGGCATCATCTTGCGTAAAACCACGAACGCGCATTAAACCATGTAAAGAACCCGATGGCTCATTACGATGACAACAGCCAAATTCAGCAATACGTAACGGTAAATCACGGTAAGATTTTAACCCTTGGTTAAATATCTGCACATGACCCGGACAGTTCATTGGTTTTATTGCGTATTCACGCTTTTCAGATTCAGTGGTAAACATGCCATCAGCATATTTGTCCCAGTGACCTGATTTTTCCCAAAGGCTGCGATCCATCATCATTGGTGCTTTAACTTCGTCGTAATCATATTCGTGTAGTTTTTCACGAATGAATTTTTCTAACTCAGTATAAATAGTCCAACCATCGTTATGCCAAAACACCATGCCGGGTGCTTCTTCTTGCCAATGGAAAAGATCTAAGGTTTTACCAATTTTACGGTGATCACGTTTTTCAGCTTCCGCTAATCGTACTATATAAGCTTTTAATTGTTTTTTATCTGCCCATGCTGTGCCGTATACACGCTGCAACATTTTATTATCTGAATTGCCACGCCAATAAGCGCCAGCAACTTTCATCAATTTAAAATGATGACAATGACGCATGCTAGGTACATGAGGACCACGACACATATCGATATATTCTTGATGATGATAAAGTGCTGGTGTATCAGACTTATCAATATTTTCATCAAGAATTTCTAATTTATAACTTTCGCCACGTTCAGTGAACGCATCATAAGCGTCTTGCCATGTACCTGTTTTCTTAATCACTTCGTAGCCAGTTCGCGCAAGTTCTGTCATGCGTTTTTCTAGCTTAACTAAATCGTCTTCGGTAATTGACTCTTCTAAGTCAACATCATAATAAAAACCATTATCGATCGTTGGGCCAATCGCCATTTTGGTGTTAGGCCATAATTGCTTAATAGCATGGCCTAACAAATGTGCACAAGAATGACGAATGATCTCTAAACCTTCACTATCTTTGCTGGTAATAAGTTGCAGCGCCGCATCTTCTTTAATTAATTCACAAGCATCGACCAATTCACCATTAATACGACCAGCGATGGTGGCTTTAGCCAAACCAGGACCAATATCAAGGGCAACGTCCATCACAGAAACAGCTTGTTCAAAAGTGCGTTGACTACCGTCGGGAAGCGTAATTACAGGCATGTATTTTCCTTTGTTCAGTGGCGACACACACTAAGTGCCGCTTGAATATTATAATAATTTTTATAACAACATTATTGATTATTAAGCAATTAATGACGCTATATAATGCTAAATTCGATATTATATCGTCTGGCTACTAACGCAATAAACTATAAATAGTGTTCATTGCGTTAAACCGAGCACGGAATATAGGGTAATTTGCCTTAATTTGCAACGACAAGGCGAGTATATTGAGCAAGCAAACTAAAAAAACATCTGCTGTAACAACCCTATGGCTTTTAACAACGTTACTGAGCTTATATTCAGTGTCGAGCTTGGCAGTAAAAAGCACACCTCAAAGTATGGATAAAAGCAAACATGAAGCTTGGCAAGTATGGCGCCAAGACGCCGAGCTCAAGGTCAGTTATCGTGCTAGCCAATATGACGACTTAATTGAAATAAAAGCACAAGCGCAACTTGCCTCTAGTTTGGCTGGTTTTATTTATTTTATTGAAGACTTAAGCCTATTACCTCATTGGCTCGACAATGCTGAATCGGCAAAGGTTATTAATCAAATAGCCCTTAACGAAAATATATTTATTACCCGCTTTAAAGGGTTATGGCCAGTTTCTGCCCGCGAAATGGTGGTGTATTCTCATTATTGGCAAAACAATGATTTGTCAGTTGAAATTGCCGTAAAAGACGCTAGTGATAGCATTACTGCCACCAAAAATACCGTTCGTATGCAAGTCATTAAAGCACACTGGCAGATAGTCCCGACAAAAGTTAACCAAATAAAGATTAATTACCAATTTATTGTCGACCCTAAAGGTAATATTCCGCAATGGCTCACCAAACCTATGACTCTCAATGGCATTTGGACAACACTCAATAATATTAGAGAGCAACTACCACACAGTCAGTGGCAACAAAAAAGCCGAATAGATATTCAAGAGTTACGCTAAGCCTTATTGCTATTTCAACTTTTATTCCGTAGCAGTAAAGGTCGTGTGCCTATACAATTACAGGCACACTAGCATTAGCCTAAGACCCTTTTATGGTAACGGGCAAAGCTCTTGCTCTTTTTGGTTATAATAATCTGCTGACAAGCCGAGTAATTGCGGCACGGTTGCTGAAATGGTAATAGATGAAAACGTACCAACTAAAACGCCTGAGAACAGCGCCATAGCAAAACCTGCTAATGACTCACCAGCAAAAATCCATACCGCTAATATTGTTGCCAACGTGGTTCCCGAGGTGATCAATGTTCGCACTATGGTAGATTTTATTGCCAAGTTAACAATACTCTCAACGCTCTGTTGATTATTCCTTTTCATAATTTCACGTATTTTATCGCCGACAATAATAGAGTCATTTAATGAGTAACCTATAATAGCGAGTAAACTGGCCACTATGGTTAAATCAAAAGGAATATCAAACCAAGCAAAAATTCCCAACACGATAATAACGTCATGACAAAGCGCGATAACCGAACCTGCAGCTAAACGCCATTCAAATCTAAATGAAAGATAAAGTAATATCATTACCACCGAGGTAATTAACGCTAAGCCTCCTTGGTTAATTAATTCATCACCGACTTGGCTACCAATATAAATTGAATCTAGTGGTGTGATGGTTAACTCACTTTGCTCAGAAAAATCGCTCAGCCATGCTTTTCCTTTCAAGCTTAGCTCGTTATCTGCTTGTTGAACGCTCCAGTGCCTGCCATTTTCAGCTGATTTCAAACTAAAACTGTCAGGTAGATATGAGCTTAACAATGTTTCCATATTTTGCTGGGTAAGTGACTCTTGTGTAGTGAACTCGGTCAAATAGCCGCCGGTAAAGTCTAAGCCTAAATTAAGTCCTTTACTGAATATGCCCAACAAAGAAAAAATAACCAGCGCAGTAGCGAAATACAAACTGATAAGGCGAAATTTACTTAAGGTTTCATGTTGTTTTAAAAAAAGCTTGTTCATAATTTTACTCCAAGTAACTGAGACTTGTTTTCACGGATCACTAAATTAGTTAAGGCTTTTGAGACAAAAACACCGGTAAACATGCTGGTTAAAATGCCTAAGCAGAGAATAATTGCAAAGCCTTTTACCGCGCCATAGCCGATAGCATATAAAATGATGCCGGTGATCATTGTGGTAATGTTGGCGTCTAAAATAGTAGAAAAAGCATTTTTATAGCCGCTTTCAATAGCAAAAAGCACTTTACGGCCGCGCTTTAATTCTTCTTTTATCCTTTCAAATATCAACACGTTAGTATCAACAGCCATACCAACGGTAAGTACCAAACCAGCAATGCCCGGCAAGGTTAGTACGGTGCCTGGCAGCAACGACATCAAACCAAGTAAGCTAATTAAGTTTAATCCCAAGGCAGCATTGGCGATAAGCCCCAAACTGCGATACCAAATAAACATAAAGAGTAAAGTAATACCAATACCTATAGTTAACGCTTTGATACCGTTATCTATATTGTCCACACCTAATGTTGCTTCAATACTACGTTGCTGCACTATGGTTACCGGGGCGGTTAATGAACCTGCACGTAACAATAACGCGAGTTCTTGCGCCTCTTGTGGGCTCGACATATTGGTGATACTAAATTGTGCGCCCAAATGCTGTTGAATAGTGGCAACATTAATCACTTTGCTTTTTTTCACCATTTCATCATTTGCATTTCGATAAAACTCAGAAAATACCGTTACCATAGGTTTGCCAATATTTTGTTTAGAAAACATTGACATTTTTTTGCCACCCACCCCATCTAAAGTTAGATTAACTAATGGCATGCCCATTTCGTCTTGGCCTGAGCGGGCATTTTTAATATGGCTACCGGAAAACACCACTTGGCTATTCATTCTAAGCTGACGACCCGTTTTGTCTGTCATTTGCGTTATACCAACCGCATTAGAGTTCTCAGCCAATTGATAAAAGTCTAACGAAGCAGTAGCACCAATGATTCTTTTTGCTTCTTCTGGATCATGTACACCCGGCAGTTCAATACGGATCCTATTTTTGCCCTGTTTTTGTGTCACCGCCTCGGTAATGCCAAGCTCTTCTATACGACCACGCATGGTTTTCAGCGTTTGGCTCATGGTTTCTTGACGAAATTTAACTTGTTCTGTTGCTGAATAAGCCAAAACAACTTGGTTATTGTTAACCTTGCTTTGTGTTAATTCCGGATAGCTTTGATCAATTTTTGTTAATAATTTTTCAACAGCACCTTGCTTTGCAGCGGAGAAACCGAAAGTAATGGTGTAATTATTTGGCTGAGATACGTTACTCAAGCGAAGACGCTCCGTAATCGCTAAAGATTTCACGTCTAATGCAATGCCTTTCAATTTATCAAACAATGCTCGTTCGGTATCGACATCAAGGACAAATAACACGCCGCCACTTAAATCTAAACCGAGTTTTATCGGCTCACCATGAAACACTTTCAACCAAGCAGGCGTGTTGTTTTCTATCGAACTTTCAATCGTATAATTTTCAGAAAACTGTTTTGTTAATAGTTTTTCAATGGCGGCTTGATCCGCTTTACTTGCTAAAGTAATCGTGGTGCTTTCTGCCGATGCTCTGATCTCATCGATAGTTAGCTTGTGCTTAGCTAATACTCGATTAATTTCTTGAGCAGATATTGGCACACTTTGACTGTTGTGGCTTACTAGCTGAACCGTAAATTTATCAGAATATAAATTAGGTAAAGCACTAATAACCATAAATAGTAATACAAATATAATGACAATATTTTGCCATTTAGCCTTTTTAACCGGCTTGGTGTTACGTGAATTCATCATAAAATCTCTACATAAAAATCCACCGAAAATTGCTATAACTCAATTGAGATTAAGCAAATACGGCAAGTAACTGATAACTAATGATCAGTATTAAAAAACGCAAATAATTGATTTTTAAAGCTCAGAAAATACCTTGGGGCATTTACATGGAGCAAGAGTGGATGAATTAACTGTGGTAAATGGTACGTGATGAATATAGGGAGTTGCCGTCTTTCCAGCCGGAAAGTCGAGACGAATTTTTACTATGGCTTAATTGTTCGTACCAAGGTGTAATTAATGGCGGATTGGCTAAGTTTTTAAATAGCCCAGCGGTGAGTTTAATTTTAAAAAACTCAACCACTAAAAAGTATTCTGGAGTACTTTGTATTTCTGTGTTGAACAATGACGCGTTAAAACCATTGGTTCTCGGTAAGTTATATAAAACCTCAGGTTCATCTGTGTCTAAAGAAACTGTTTTTTGCTCTATTTGCGTAACGATTTTATCTATTGCAGCGTTATCATGAAAAAGTTCTGCGATCGGCAAAGCGCTAGCGGTTTTAGCTAGTACTAATAAAAATAACATCACTGTTAATTTACGCCACATGAACAAAGAACACTCCTTTAAGGTAAACAAAGATATAAGGGACTTTATTAACTTTTCAATAGCTCGAATTAACTTTTTATTTACGGTGAGTTAATTCGAGCAGGGAGTTTGAACTAGCTTGGAAATAAAAACAACTAAAACAACTAAAACAAACTCACAGCGCGATATTTTTTATTACGATTGATAACTTTTAAGCATTGAAAGCGCCATCGCCTCAGCGACTTTTATACCATCAATACCGGCAGACAAAATACCGCCTGCATAACCTGCACCTTCACCAGCAGGATATAAGCCTTTACTGTTGATACTTTCTAAGCTTTCTTTATCACGGGTAATATTAATCGGTGACGATGTACGCGTTTCAACCGCGGTTAAGGTTGCATCTGCCATTGAAAAGCCTTTGATTTTACGCTCAAATGCCGGCAATGCTTCACGAATAGCTTCAATAGCATAAGCCGGTAACGTTTCGCTTAAATCACAGTATTTTACCCCTGGTTTATATGACGGCTCTACAGCGCCATGCTCGCCACTTTTGCGCCCTGCAAGAAAATCACCCACAAGTTGCACAGGCGCATCATAGTTTTCGCCGCCAAGTTTGAAAGCAGTTTCTTCAAGACGACGCTGAAATTCAATACCGGCAAGCACATTATCTTTACTGCCGTTTTCATCATAATCTTCCGGCGATATACCCACGACAATAGCACTGTTAGCATTGCGTTCGTGGCGTGAGTATTGGCTCATGCCATTAGTCACTAAACGCCCTTCTTCTGAAGCTGCTGCAACCACCGTACCGCCAGGACACATACAAAAACTATAAACAGAACGACCATTTTTACAATGATGTACCAACTTATAATCCGCTGCACCTAAAATAGGGTGACCAGCACTTTTACCAAAACGGGCATCATCAATCACCGATTGCTCATGCTCGATTCTAAAACCGACTGAAAATGGCTTAGCTTTAATAAACACGCCTTTTTCATGCAGCATAGTAAAAGTATCACGCGCACTGTGACCAATCGCAAGCGCAATATGCTTAGTTTTTAACACTTCACCCGTAGCCAACGTTAAGCCCGTGACTTGCATGTTGTTGCTATCGTCATCTATTTTTTCAAAATGGATATCGTCAACACGTTGTTCAAAACGCACTTCACCACCCAAACGGTTTATTTCAGCGCGCATTTGCTCAACCATAGTGACCAACTTAAAAGTACCGATATGAGGTTTACTGACATACAATATTTCATCAGGTGCGCCAGCATCAACAAATTCATGTAACACTTTGCGGCTATAATGTTTAGGGTCTTTTACTTGGCTGTAGAGCTTGCCGTCAGAAAAGGTGCCGGCACCACCTTCACCAAACTGCACATTCGATTCAGTATTAAGAATTTTTTTACGCCAAAAACCAAAGGTATCTTTAGTACGTTGACGTACTTCTTTACCGCGCTCTAAAATTATCGGCTTAAAGCCCATTTGCGCTAACAGCAAACCAGCAAATAAACCACAAGGCCCCATACCAATAACCACTGGACGCTCGGTTAAATTCTCTGGTGCTTGGCCAACAAATTTATAGCTGGTGTCAGGACTGGCTTTAATATTTTGATTTTTAGCATGCTCAGCAATCAGTTCGGCATTTTTTGTTGTATCGACATCTAAGGTATAGATCAAAATAATATTGTTTTTTTTACGCGCATCGTAGCCACGCTTAAACATTGAAAAACTTGTTAGCTGCTCAGCGGTGATGTTTAATGTTGCAAGAATAGCTTGCTCTAATTCTTCAGGTTGATGATTTAGTGGTAATTTGACGTTAGTTAAACGCAACATATAATGTATCCAAAGCGAGACTAGGGTAAAAATTTTTGCCATTTTACCTGATAGTACTAGCGATACCAAATACTAAACCTGAACAATACAAAAACAATAATTGAATTTGCTAGTAAGCTAGGTATGATCGGCGCTTTCATCGCAGCAGTGCGAGTCGATTTAAGATCTCAACAAGATAAAATGAGCAAAATATAATGGCCTTTGTAGTTACTGATAACTGTATTCAATGCAAATACACTGATTGTGTCGCGGTATGCCCTGCTGATGCTTTTCATCAAGGACCCAATTTTTTAGTCATTAACCCTGAGTCATGCATTGATTGCGACCTATGCCCAGTTGAATGCCCAGCAGAGGCTATTTACCAAGAAGATGAAGTACCAGAAAACCAAAAAGACTTTATCGAGCTTAACGCTGAATTAGCAAAACTATGGCCTGTGATCACCGAAGTTATACCCGCGCCAGAAGATGCCGAGCAATGGGACGGCGTACCAAATAAAATTAACCACCTGATCACCGATCTCGATTAATACCAAGTTAATACCCTTGATTAGCAAAGGCATTAGTGATTATCGCTACGCTTTATAGCTTAAAATTCGCACTTTGCTTAAAAATGTCCATACTGAAAATACCGTTCATCAAGTGAGTATTTAGGAGGCAACATGCCCCATAAACTTAAAGAGCAACGTATTGAATGTCCAAACTGTGGTCACAACATCCGTGTCAGCTTAGACGCTAGCGAAGGTGATCAAGATTACTACGATGAATGTCCCGCCTGTTGTATGGAAATACATTTGAATTTACATATTGATGAATACAATCAAAAAATTCAACTGGCGGTTGCAAGTGACGATGAGCAAGTATTTTAAACGCCTTACAGGCATCATCACTAAACAAACCTTGTAGCTTGTAGCTTGTAGACAGCAATATATTGACATAATAGATATGTTAGGGCGTTTAATAGCATTACTCAAATGAATGCTAGCGTAAATTCATTCGCTCAATGGTTTGTACTATGGTCATGGTTTGCTGATCAAATTCAATGTTAACCTTATCGCCAATAACCACCTGTTGTAAATTGGTACGAGATAAGGTTTCAGGGATCAAATGCACCGAAAATAAATCACTAACTTCCGCGCCAAGCGTTAAACTAATACCATTGATACTAATAAAGCCTTTAGCAAAGATATATTTTTGATACTCTGGCGCTAAACTAAAGCTGAGTGTGCAATTATCTTTGCTGTCAATTCGTTCGATAACAACAGCTTGAGTATGAACATGACCACTGAGCATATGGCCACCAATTTCATCGCCAACTTTCAAAGAACGCTCAACATTAACTTGTGTCCCTAAAGCAATATTTGCCAGATTAGATACCCGTAATGTTTCATCAATAACATCAAAACTGATAAAGCTTTTATCCGATGTCAAATGACCAAACTCAACCGCGGTTAAACAAACACCATTAATAGCAACGCTGGCCCCTATTTCAAGCTGTTCAATTAAGCGATTTTCCAAGGATACTTTTAAGCTTATCGCATTATTTTTACTAATTATCGCAATTACTTCAGCTTGTGATTGCACTATACCTGTAAACATATATCATCCAGATAAATAACTTTATTTTTGCTATCTTAGCAAGAAAAACCTAATGATATAATTGCCTTGATGAACATTAATCGCTTTTTTTCCAATAGTAAAAACCTAATGAAATTGGCTTACCCAATTTTAATTGCTCAATTGATCCAAAATTTAATGGGCTTTGCTGACACCGTTATGGCCGGCCGTGTTAGCGCTACTGATATGGCAGCCGTTGCTGTTGCCAGTAGTGTTTGGTTGCCATTGATTTTAACCATTTCAGGCTTGGTTATGGCACTGGCAAGTATTATTTCGCAATTGTCTGGCGCTAAACAATTTGATGACGTAGCAAAAGCAAGTTATCAAACCGCCTGGATAGCCGTCTTCTTTTCAATTGTCATCATTATTGCCTACTACATCGCCACACCTTTATTAATAAACTCAATCGCTCTAGAGCCTGAGCTAAAACATCTGATGTTCGACTATTTGGGTTACATAGTTTGGGGTGGTCCAGGTTATTGTCTTTACTTGGTATTACGTAACTACTCTGAAGGTTTGTCTTTTACTCGCCCAACCATGATCATCAGTATCTTGGGCTTATTAATTAACATCCCCGCTAACTACATATTTATTTATGGTGAATTCGGTATGCCAGCACTTGGCGGTGCGGGCTGCGGTATTGCAACAGCCATAGTGTACTGGGTGATGTTTGCTGGCATGCTGGCTTATACGTATTTTTCAAAGCACTTAAAACAGGCGCCGCTGTTTAAAAAATTCTATTGGCCTGATTGGGCAGCAATGAAAATTATTCTAGCTTTAGGCATGCCAATTGCATTTTCATTACTTTTTGAAGTCAGCTTATTTGCTGCCGTCGCGATAATATTAGCGCCATTTGGTGCTAATGTAGTTGCAAGCCATCAAATAGCGATTAACTTCTCAGGACTTGTTTTTATGGTGCCACTCAGTTTAGCCATGGCAGTAACAATAAAGGTTGGCTTTGAAGTGGGTAATAAAAAGTTAGAAAATGCTAAAGAACTTTGTCGGTATTCTGTCATATTAGGATTAATTATTGCTGTTGCAACAGCAGCCTTAACGTTACTGTTTAGCACACAAATAGCCGCCATTTACACCACGGATACAGAGGTACTTGAACTTGCTGCTAGCTTAATGTTTTTGGCCGCTCTATTTCAATTTTCAGATGCGATACAGGTTATTTCAGCAGGCGCATTACGTGGCTATAAAGATACAAAATCTATTCTGTATATTACTTTTTTCTCTTACTGGGTTGTTGGCTTATCACTGGGGTTGATATTAGGCCTAACCGACTGGATAGTGCCAGCAACAGGCCCTTATGGTTTTTGGGTTGGTTTTATATCAGGTTTAACCGTTGCTGCTGTATTACTAGCTTGGCGTTTAAAAGTAGTGCAACAACGCCTCGATCAACAAATCGCGGTAGAGGCCTCAGTGTCATAAACCCATGTTCATGCGATTTATTAGGCTATTTGCAGTTTAAATGCACAACAATAACGACAACTGCTGAATTAATCAGCAGTTGCATAGTATTTTAAATAAAATCACTTGCACTTAATAAAACAGATCGCTAACATAGCGCCTCGTTGAGTTGCTCAACGTTTGTAGTAAAAAGCTCGCTTAGCTCAGTTGGTTAGAGTACTTGCATGACATGCAAGGTGTCACTGGTTCGAGTCCAGTAGCGAGCACCAAATTAGGGTTCATTAAGAACCCAGAAAGAACCCGAAAAGCCTTTATTAAAAGTTTCTCGGGTTTTTTTGCGTCTAAAATTCATCTTAAAAAGTGTTTAATCACTTGCTAGTATTCCCAATTAAAATTTTAATAACAGTAGGTTAGTAAATGCATACATTATCTCAGTTAAAGTCTGGAGAACTAGCAGGTATCACACGTTTAAAAATATCTGAAAATTTAACCTGCTTCCCGGTAGAGATTTTGTCATTAGCTGATAGCTTAGAAATTCTAGACTTATCAGATAACCAATTAACCGCGCTACCAAACGAACTTGTTAAGCTAAAAAAACTGAAAATAATTTTCGCCTCAAATAACCTTTTTACTGCCCTGCCAGAAGTACTAGGTGGTTGTGAAAATTTAGAGATGGTTGGCTTTAAGTCGAACCAAATTAAGCACGTACCTGCTGATGCTTTACCCGCGAAATTACGTTGGTTGATATTAACCGACAACTGCATTGAAACGTTGCCTGACAGTTTAGGTGAACGCCCAAGATTACAAAAACTGGCATTAGCAGGCAATAAGTTAACGGCCCTACCCTTAACTTTAGCTCAGTCAGTTAACCTTGAATTAGTGCGTATTTCAGCGAATAACTTAACTGAATGTCCAACACAGTTACTTAGCTTACCTAAGCTTGCTTGGTTTGCCTTTTCAGGTAATCCTTTTAGCCACGCAGAACTTAATATCGTATCAGTGCCATCGCTCAAAGCATCAAGTTTTGCCTTACACAATGTGCTAGGGCAAGGGGCTTCAGGGGTTATTTCAAGAGCAACGTGGCATGAAGCCCAAACAGAATATCCTCATGAAGTGGCCGTTAAAGTTTTTAAAGGCTCGGTGACCAGTGACGGTTATCCAAAAGACGAATTACAAGCATGCTTAAAAACCGGCAGTCATAAAAACATCGTTCGCTCTTTAGCACAAGTTAATGAGAACGGTTATTTAGCCTTAATTATGGTTTTAATACCCGAGCATTTTAAAAACTTAGGCTTACCGCCAACGTTCGATACTTGCACACGTGATACTTTTCCGAGCGGATTTACTTTAAAGGTTAACGACATTGATAAAATAATCACGCAAATGGAAGCTGTATTCGAACACTTACATAGCAATCAAGTTTGTCATGGCGATTTATATGCACATAACACCTTATTTGATGATAACGCTAATATCATTTTTGGCGACTTTGGTGCAGCAACTATGTATCACATGTTAGATAACGCTCAGCAGGCATTAGTGAAAAATATTGAGCGCAGAGCATTAAATTACTTCATTAAAGATTTATTAACTATTTGCCATCAACAAGATCAACATAGCCCAATGTTTAGGGCGATTGAACAAAAAATTAGTCGTAACAATGCAAGTTAACACGCATTAAATCATAATAACCTAGCCTGTCGTTTTATTTTAACAGCGCTAATGTCGAAATTATTAATGAGTTATCACTTACCCTTGTTATAATGTCACGACGCAAATTTTATAGAAGACATCATGAACTACATCTCAATTGACGAATTAAAAAACGCTTGGATATTCAAGCATAAAAGCCTGCCGATTAAGATAGGTGATAAACGAATGATAAAGCCTATGGCAACAAGCCGCGCCAAAATGCTTTGGGATGGCAATATTAGTAAACAGGTTGATCATCCTGACTTCTTTAAAAAAGGTGATTGGCCAGAAAACAGTAAAAATTGGACAGATAATGGCAAATGGGAAAGCATATGGGATAGCGACGATAGTGCTTTTACCCGAGCAAATATTAGCCCATTTAGCATGGGATAATAATACCGTAGTTTATTATTGCAGTGCTCGTGATAACGTTATCGAAACAACGTGGGCGGTATTCAAGCGTTGTTGGAAAAACTTTTTGTTCATGGATGACGGTGCTATTTTAATTGCTAAAAAACGCAAAGAAACCGCACAGTTTCTTTCAACCGGTTATTTTAAAGTAGGCCACAAACCGATATAAACACTGATTAAGATATTATTAAGCGTATTTATACTGTATTGATATCTCTGATTAATTAACTGTAATGCTTTATTGGGAATATTTAGGTCAACACTATGTCGAACTCTATGCCATTAGAAAAAATATTTATTATTATGGCCATCATACTCGGCTTAGGCTCAGCCGTTGATTTAGCCTACTCTATAATAAGCTTAGATTTCGCATTCGCTGAGCTATTACGGTGCTTGTTAAATATTATTATTGCGGTGTTTTTATATCGATACTTTAAGAAAAAACAGCAAGCTAAAATATCCTTAACTACAAAAAATGAGCAAAGTATCATTAATTAAAACACCAGTTAAAGCATGATTGCTTAAAACATCATCAGCGACTAAGTTTGGCGATTACCAACAACCATAACGCTAAAGCCATTATCAGCATTTGATACATCAATATTTATCTAAGCGATAACACATCAACGCAACGTGACCAGCGAGTTTTTGGCTCACATTCGAATAAGTTTTCAAATATATTGGGCAGAGACTTTTTGACTTTCAGCTTTATGGAGTAAGCATTTAATGATAGATATTTTAGCTGTTTTTATTACTTTTTTTGCCGTTATAGACCCAATCGGCACGGTACCAGTTTTCATCGCTGTAACCGATCAATATGACCAAAAAACCAAGCGCCGCATTGCTTTATTATCTACCATTGTTTCAATGTGCGTATTATTGTTTTTTGTTGTTGTGGGTGAATTTGTACTCAAAGCGCTATCAATTCCGTTGCCTGCATTTCAAATATCAGGCGGTATTATATTATTCCTCTTCGCGTTAAATATGATCTTTGGCGACAGCAAACCTGAAGAAGAAATAAGATTATTAGATCAATCTCATAAAGATACTGCGGTTTTCCCACTTGCTGTACCTTCAATTGCAAGCCCTGGTGCAATGTTAGCAGCCGTTTTACTCACTAAAAATTCGGTATACAGTATTTGGGAGCAAATACAAACAGCGGCGGTGATGCTGTCAGTGTTAGTGATAACTTATCTCTTAATGCTGCTAGCGGGCTCTATTAATAAAATTATAGGCAGCAGTGGCGCTAGTGTCATAAGTCGAGTGATGGGGTTAATACTTGCCTCTGTTGCAACGACAAACATTCTTGTAGGTTTCAGTGAATATTATAGTGTTCAGTAAGTATAACTAACGCATATCTTACTCAAGCGCTCTTCATTTTTCTTGAGGGGCGTTAGCAAACAAACTTATCAATATCTTAAAACACGAGCGACAACTTGACGCCAGCAAATGCTTGATTCTCAGCTTTCCAATATTCACCATCAATTTGTCTTAAACGCGTAAAGGCTTCAATCTGTACGTGCTCAAATTTAATTCCAGCGCCAACGCCAACATAACCATCAATATTGTTAGCGTCATCATAACGACGCCGATTACTCACCACAAAATTGTTGTCGTCATCAGCTGAGTAAATACGGTAGTCATCATCTTCATCACGATCTTGAAGTACTAATTCAGCTAAATCAAAACCAACTTCTGCATAGGCAAAGACATCGGAAAAATAGCCTACTTTCAATCCAGCTTCCCATGCTAAATAGTCATGTTTAATATTATCTCGGTCGGTAACATCGCCATGACCAATGGAGGTTAAAACAGAAATACCAAAGTTTGAATCTCGATTGGTTAGCCACATTTCAGCGCCAATACCCGAAATATGATCCTCGTCATTAACTTCATTTTTAATAAAAAAGCCAAACCTAGGGCTTTCGTATGCTTTAGCATTAAATATGGAAAGAAATAACAGCATAAAGAGCAAAGTCAATAATAAAGCAAACCTCACTTTACTTCCCCTGCTGTACTTACGGTAATGTTGCGTTAATATCGACATTGTAGTGCATACTCTTTGAAGTGCTTAATACCGTAAGCTTAAGTAAAATAACTGTTTAATTCAGTAGCCAAACTGTCAGTTAAAGCATAATTAATGTCAGAAAATGTAAGAAGCGATATAGCAAACAAGAGTTGTATAGCAAGAATAAGCATGGGGTAAATACAGACTCATCTGAACAAACTCAATTTTTATGAGCTTATAAAACCATGATGTAACGATGAAAAGTAGCTTGTAAATTAGCCATTATCAAATAGCCTACAATAACCCAAAGCAACAAATACTATGGGTCTATAGGCTCGTAAACTAGACGTTCATGATCTTGATTAAGGCTTTAAGCCTGTTCTTTAATAGCTTCGGCGCTAGGTATTTTAATCGTTTTTTGATACGACTTCGCTAGGCTGAACACTTGACGTTTCACCCGAATCTTCACTAGACAATAGCACCGCAAACCAACTCCCTTCTGCCGAGTTTTCTAAGGCAATTTTGATGATCATAGTCAAAGGGACTGACAACAACATGCCAACGGTACCTAATAACCACCCCCAAAAGATTAATGAAATAAACACCACTAAGGTTGAAAGCCCAAGACCTCGCCCTAAATAACGCGGTTCAACGACATTGCCCATCACAGTGTTAATGGTTAAATACCCTAAACCAATAAGACCTGCGGCGGCTGGCCCTAATTGTAAAACAGCTAATGACATTGCTGGTACAGCAGCGATAATTGAGCCAATATTTGGAATGTAATTAAGTAAAAAGGCTAACACGCCCCACAATAAGTAAAAATCTAAACCAAAGGCCCACAACATAGTTGAAACAATTATACCGGTGGCAATACTTACTAAGGTTTTTATCGCGAGGTAATTATTTACCGACGCTAAAAACTGATCGATTTGTTTTATGCGTGCTTGTGGGTCATCTAGTGCCAAATGTAATTTATGCGACACCGAAGAAGCTTCAAACAGCATAAAAATCACAGTAATGATAATTAGAAATAAATTCGCCATCACACCACCTAAGCCACTAAGCATATTCGCAGCTAAGCCCATAGCGGCTGAAGGATCAAAATATTCAATTAATAAGTCTGACGATATTTTAATATTGTAGGCATCAAGTTGCTGAGTTAACCAGACAAAATGCTCTTGAAGCTGTGCTCGGTATTCAGGAATAAGTTGCGATAACTCATTTAATGAATTACCGACCAGCCCAGCAAGCGACAGCGCTATTGAAACAAAAATTCCGATAACAAAAACAACCGCTACCGGTTTTGGTATTTTATAGTGCGCCGCCTTAACCACCAACGGATTACAAATAATGGCGATAAACGTCGATAGTAAAAATGGCACCAGTAAGGTTGCTGCGGTTTTTATACCGGCGAGTACCACGAATAATGCCGCGGTCACTAATAAAAACTTCACTGCGCCGTCAGTCTTACCTTGTAAAGCCATTTAATAAACCCTGAGTGTTATTTAATTTGATATAAGTGATTAAAACTATAAGCGATTATATAGCCATCAAGCCAGTTTTTCTTAAATCACGTATCATTATTTCTTGCTTATTGATCATTACATAGTGCGTCGAATCAAAGTAACGCTGGATAAATTAAGTAAACGCCAACAGCTCAGCATACCAATCAAACCGACAAAAAATGCGCCAGCCCCTACACCCACTAACCAATATTGAAAATGGAAACTACCAGACATATTAAAAACTTGGCTTTGTAGAATATAAACCGCTATTTCCATCCCTATGCTGGCCATTAAACCGGCGATAGCCCCTAAAGCAACAAACTCATATAACACACTATTACGCAATAATTTCCCGCTAGCACCTAAGGTTCTTAAAATGGCAAGCTCGCGCTCTCTTTCTTCCATACTGGCTTGTACTTGGGCAATTAACACTAAACTACCGGCCAGTACCACCAAAATAAGGATCAGCTGAATTGCCACTGAGACTTGCTCAATAATATTATTAAGCTGCGCCATAATAGCGGCAAAATCCATTAATGTAATGGTAGGAAAATCAGCCATAAAGCGATAAACCAAATCTCGGTCTTGCGCCGATATCGACCAAGCTGAAATTGAAGTCGTCGGAAATTTCTCAAGGACACTTTGATTAAAAACCATAATAAAGTTTAACTGACGACTTTGCCAATTTACTTCTCTGATACTGGTTACTGGCACAGTAAATTCGTCTGAACCTAAGGTAAAAGTTAAGTTATCTCCTAACTTTATCTCTAAACGTTCGGCTATGTTACTTTCAATGGATACTTGTGGTTTAGCTTCACCAACTTGCCACCACTGACCGGCAATTATTTCATTTTCTTCTGGTAATTCAGTGCGCCACGTTAAGCCAAGTTCTCGGCCCATGCCCTGCCTACTTTTTTTCTGTGCTGTTTTCTTAGTGGCTTGCTTTTCCTTGCTGGCAGATGTTGCTTCGCTTGGCTCTTGGTTGTCGTCCTTATCTTCATCGACGGTCTTTATGCCATTTATTGCCGATAAGCGACCACGATAAACATGATAAAAGCCTTGATTGGCAATATCATGCTGTTCAACAAACTGTTTTAGTGGTGCTATTTGCTCTTCGCTAATGTTGATCAAGTAATGGTTGGGGGTTCCTTCGGGAAACTGCTGTTCCCACTCCGACAATATTGAGCTTTTCATCACGGTAATTAATAGCAATAACTTAATGGCGATAGTAAAACTGACCAGTTGCACGCTGTTTTCGCTAGCGCGACGTTTTAAGTTAGCTAATGCCAAATGCCATGATTTACCGGCTTTAGTGCCAACACTGCGCCCAGCACTCATTAAGCCTCGACCAAACAGCAATAAAATAAAGGAGACAAAAACACCGCCGAGCAATAACGCTGCGCTCATCACTAGGTCTTGACTAAAAATAAACAATAACAGGAACAGCGCCAACAGTGGAGGCAGTTGATGCCAGCCAAATCGTGCCACTTTATTCTGGCTAAAACCACGAATAACATTTAATGGTGAACTTTGTACTAAGCTCATAATAGGATGAATAGCAAAGGCTATTGCACACAATAAACCGGTAAATATCGCGGTTAGAAACGGTACAAAGGTCAATGGCGCGTCTGCTAATGATAAGTAGCTTGCAATCGCATTAACGCCCAATAACATCAATCCATAGCCAACCACTAAGCCAGTTGCAATACTTAAGCAACTCAGTAAGGTCCAATGTAAACAATATAACTTTCTAACATGCGAAATTGACGCACCAAGTGCTTTAAATATTGAGACAGTAGACTGATGACGTTGGCCATAACGCCGACTTGCTACCGCTACCGCAACCGCTGCTAATACAATACCGAGCATACTAGCCAGTGATAGAAACTTCTCAGCCGTGTCGAGAATTCTCGATAACCTGTTTTGTGCAGCTTTGGCATCGTACCAACGCTGTGATTCATTAATTTGCGGTTTGATCCATGTTTCAAAGGTTTCAATGGCATCCGTTTCACCCGCAAATAAATATTTATAGGTTATCCGACTACCCGGCTGAATTAGCTCAGTTTTTGGCATATCGGCAATATTAAGGATCACCGTTGGGCCAGCAATAAAAGCACGATATGAACGATCGGGAATGTCAGTAACAATACCCGCAATGGTCAGCGGTGCTAAACCAATTTCAATAGTGTCCCCGATGTTAACATCTAAACGACTTAACACGCTGGGTTCAACCCAAGCAGTACCTAACTTAGGCGCACTGGCAATAATACTTTCAGTTTGTGTTAATGAGGTTTTTATTTTTAACTCACCGCGTAAAGGGTAAGTATCTGACACGGCGTCAAGTTCACTGAGCAACATATTGTCGCCAGCAAACACCATGGACTCAGTTTCAATTTTTCGAGCAGACTGTAATGCTAATGCTTGGCTTTTTTCGATAATGCTAGGGTCAATTTCCGACGACATTCTTAACACACGATCGGCGCCAATCGTATTGGTGCTATTAGCAACAATGGCGTGTTTAATTTGGCCCGAAAAACCGGTTAATGAAAATACCGTAGCAACGGCGAGTACGATAGCAAGAAAGATAATCGTTAATTCGCCGCGACGAAGTTCGTGGTGCAATAAACGTAATGACTGAGCAAACCACATTGGTGATGCTTTGGGGGTACGGTTACTCATGATTATCCTACTTGTGGCACTGACATTTCAACTTCATCACCATGCTCAGTTGTGGCCAATTCGAGTTTCTCTGTTAGCACGCCACTGTCCATTTCAACTTGTCGCTGACACCTAGCAGCCAACTTAGCATCATGAGTTACCAGCACTAAGGTTGTGCCCTCTTTAGCATTTAAATCAAAAATTAAATCGGTAATATGCTGCCCGGTCTTACTATCTAGGTTTCCTGTCGGTTCATCTGCAAATAAAATATCGGGTTTAGAAATAAATGCCCGTGCTATTGCCACACGTTGCTGCTCACCACCAGACAGTTGAGAGGGATAATGATCAAGTCTATCAGCTAAACCCACTTGGCTAAGTAAAGCTTCTCCTCGTGCTTGCGCATCAGGTAAGTTTGCGAGTTCTGCAGGCAACATGACATTTTCAAGTGCAGTTAAACTGTTAATTAATAAAAATTGTTGGAAAATAAAACCGACATGCTGTGCCCGAACTTGACTACGTTGCTCTTCATTAAACTGGTGTAATGGCTTGTTTTTAAGATACACTTGCCCTGAGCTTGGTAAATCCAAGCCGGCTAAAATAGATAACAACGTCGTTTTACCTGAGCCAGACGAACCAACAATAGCAAGTGATTCACCCGCAGCTACCGTTAAATTAAGTGGTTGAAGCAAAGCGAGTGTTTTATCTTCAACTTGCACTGATTTTGTTAGGTTATTTACGCTTAAAATACTCTCGGAATTTACATGCATGAAAAATTATCCACTTTTAATATTATTTATTAGCTTATTTTTTGTCACTACAGCTAACGTAGCCGCACAAGATAAACAGACCAATACGCTTGATAACGACATTAGTATCAACCCAGTCCGCAAAATTTTGCTCTTAGGTGATAGTATCAGTGCAAGTTATGGGATGAAACCCAAACAAGGTTGGGTTCATTTACTCAATCAAAAGCTTATTGAGCAACAGCAACCATACACAATAATAAATGCCAGTGTTAGTGGCGAAACGACGAGTGGCGGGTTATCTCGGTTGTCAGGCATTTTGGCGAGTGAAAATGTTGATCACTTGCTGATCGAACTCGGTGGAAATGACGGTTTACGTGGCTACTCTCCAAAGCTGATCAAAAATAATTTGTTACAAATGGTTCAGTTAGCACAGAGTAAAAACATAAACGTTTCAATGATTAAAATCAAAATAACACCAAATTATGGTCCAAGATACAATAAAATGTTTGAACAAATATTCGAAGATGTAGCAAAATCCAGCAATATCAATTTATTACCCTTTTTTATGGAAACTGTTGTGATGGATAAAAGCCTTATGCAAGCAGACGGAATTCACCCAAATGCACAAGCACAACCAATAATAGCTGATTATGTTGAGCAGCAATTAAAAACAATAATGACAACGGAGTCTTAACTTAACATGGAATTTATCTGGATTGGCTTCGCTTTTATTTGTGGTCTATTAACTAAATTAATCTCACTCCCCCCTTCAATCGGCTATTTGGCAGCAGGATTTATCTTAAACGCCTTGGGGTATCAAGCGGATAGTATGGTCACTGCCTTAGCTGATATTGGCATTACGTTAATGCTATTTACCATCGGGCTAAAACTAAATATCAAGGACTTAGTTAAGCCTGAGATCTGGTTCGGTAGTGTTAGCCACAGTATATTATGGTTGGTAATTGGAATGCTGATTTTAAAAACTATTGCATTCATTAGTGTTGGATTTATCAACGAATTAAGTCTAATCACATCAGCATTAATTATCTTTGCACTAAGCTTTAGCAGCACGGTATGTGTGGTCAAACTGCTGGAGGAACGCGGTGAAATGCGCACGCGTCACGGTAAACTTGCCATCGGTATACTGGTGATGCAAGATATTATTGCTGTAGTCTTTTTAGTACTGGCAACCGGTAAAGTGCCAAGCCCTTGGGTGGCATTATTGTTACTTTTCATTCCATTAAGGCCTTATATTAACAAGGGCATTGATAAAGCAGGACATGGTGAATTAATTCCATTAATGGGCTTTTTTATTGCTTTTGGTGCTTATGAGTTATTTGAACTTATGAAAGTTAAAGGTGACTTTGGTGCTCTCTTAGCTGGCATGTATTTTGCGACGCATAGTAAAGCAAGTGAGATAACCAAGTCATTATTAAGCTTTAAAGATTTATTTTTGATTGGTTTTTTCTTATCCATCGGTTTCACCGCCCTACCAACCATGGAAATGCTTGCCATAGCTTCGGTACTAACACTGATGTTACCGGTTAAATTTTTGCTATTTTTCTTTATTTTGGTCAAGCTAAAATTACGAGGAAGAACAGCATTTTTGTCCGCTTTAGCTTTGAGTAACTTCAGTGAGTTTGGCCTGATTGTGGCCGCACTCAGTAGTAAATCTGGCTGGCTGTCTCCTGAATGGTTAGTTATCCTGTCATTAGCTGTTTCAATGTCGTTTATTATTACCAATGTGCTTTATAATTTTGCTCATGATTACTTTGCTAATAACAAAGAAAGATTCAAACGTTTTGAAAGCAAACAACCTTTAGCAGAAGATAACTTTGAGCAACCTTGTGAAGCCCCTATTGCCATTATCGGTATGGGTCGTGTCGGCATGGGGGCCTATTATGCATTAAATGCTCAAATTGGTAATCAAGTTTGGGGCTTAGATGCAGACAAAGATAAAGTCCAATGGTTAAATGATAAAGGTATTCAAGCTTACTTGGGGGATGCTGAAGACGCAGACTTTTGGGAGAGCATTGACTTGAGCAGAATTGAACTAACACTATTAGCTCTGCCTTCGGTACAAGACATTATCAATATTACCGCCCAAATAAAACGTACTAATTATCGAGGTAAAATTGCTGCCATAGCAAGGTACGATGATGAGCGCATAGCATTGGAAAGCTTTGGTGTTGATAAAGTGTTCAACTTTTACACCGAAGTGGGTGTCGGTTTCGCTGAAGAAAGCATGAGCTTAATTAAGCCGGTACAAGTACTAGAAGCTAGTTAAACAGTCTGATAATGCCGTTGAGGCTATTATTGTCATCTAAGATATGGGCAATCATGAAACTAGCCGTATTAATTAATAACTAACTAAGTAAATCAAGTGGGTAAATGTGCCCGCTTGATATCGCACTACCTTCGCTATATGTCTATCCATTGACGCATGTCAACTCGTCAAAATCAGCTGAGAGCCTATTGTTGACATTAGACAGTTCATGAATTTCTTTTTCTCTATCTTGCTTTAGGCTACATAGTGCCAGAGAAAATATTAACAAGTAGGAAAAGGGTCTAACGGTAGAGGAGTATAGATCACCTCTACCTAATATATCGATCTAAAACCTAGCTTCAGAATTAACGTTTAATACTTCACCAGATATTGTCATCAAAAAGTAAATAGTTTGGTTATCTGATTTATTATTTGCACTAATAATATAGCGATTTCCGTCTGCTGATTGTAGCTTTAAGTCATCTGTAGTTAAGTTTTTCCAGCTTTCACTTAATTTTCCAACTTTAAAACCAAGGTCTTTAAAGGTAAGTTGTTGAGTGGCTTTAGCTGCAACTTGTATTGCTGCTTTAGGGCTTATTTTCTCGTGATCGCCATGTGCAAATACTAAACTTGTGCTAAACATCAATGTTATAAACAAGGCTGTAATAATGCTTTTCATTTTGAACTCCAGTTTTTTAATTAAATTTAAAGTATATTTATAGTTTCTTTTATTTAATAGATTTGACGTGGTTTAATGGATTCGACTACCCCAGTTAAGACATAATAACCTTAACTGGAGAACATAAATGACAAAACGTAAAAAATACACCAAAGAGTTTAAACTTGATGCAATTTCTTTAGTCAGAGATCAAAATATTAGTGTATCTGAAGCGAGCAGAAATCTAGGTATTGGAAATCAAATGCTTGGCCGCTGGATCAAAGAAGCAGAACAAGAAGATGGTCAAGCTTTTCGAGGTAACGGTAAGCTAACACCTGATCAAGAAGAAATACGTAAATTAAAAGCCCAAGTAAAGCGCCTGGAGATGGAGCGTGAGATATTAAAAAAAAGCGACGGTCTTCTTTGCAAAAGAAACGAAGTGAAATATTCGTTTATTACCCATCATAAGAAGATCTGGCCTGTGGTACTTATGTGCCGAATATTGGGTGTAAAAAGCAATAACTATTATAGTTATCAAAAGCGTAAATTAGATAAGCCAAGTGATTCAACACACCAAGAGATGCTTGAGTTAGTAAAGGATATTGCCAAATTTAGTGACAATACCTATGGCGAAAGACGTATTAAAGCGGTACTGAATGCGTTGAGTTTCCGTGTAAGCCGATGGACAGTAGCCAAATTAATGAAAGAGGCTAATGTTTGGGTTCGTTACAAAAAGAAATATAAAGCAACAACCAATAGCAATCACAATAAGCCGCTTTATAAAAATGAGCTTGAGCAAAATTTCATCACAGAGCAGCCAAATCAAGTGTTTGTTGGTGATATCACTTATATTTGGACTGCGGAAGGTTGGCTCTATTTAGCGGTTGTTATCGACCTATACGCTCGCAAAGTTGTTGGCTGGAGCATGGGGTCAAGAATGAAAGCTCAACTTGTCTGTGATGCACTAACGATGGCTGTTTGGCAAAGAAGCCCAGAGAAAGGACTTATTGTTCATTCCGATCAAGGTGTTCAATATGCAAGCCACCAGTACCGAAAATTACTTAATAACAATGGCTTTATTGGCAGTATGAGTAAAAAGGGCTGCTGTTGGGATAATGCCGTTGCTGAAAGCTTCTTTGGTAGCCTAAAGCAAGAGCGTGTTCATTGGAGAAATTATGAAACACGCTATGAAGCGCAACAAGATATAATGAATTACATAACCATGTGGTACAACAGTAAGCGACTACACTCTTACTTAGGGTATCAAAGCCCAAATGATTTTGAATTAAAAATTAATGAGTTAGAAAAAGTAGCTTAACTAGGGTGACTGAATTTACTTGACCAGGTCAATTATTTAAGACCGTGTTTCGAGTATTCTCCTTTTACAATAAGTTGAACGATAACGGGGGAGTTAGAGGTGTTTTTCCAATACCATCCGTGGGTCCCTGAAAATGGTGCGGTAAAACTACCTTTCATCTCACTCAAAGTTGCTATGGCATAGCTTTCAAAATAGCCTGTTTTGTCGCCTTCAGGTTCTCCGTGTAGGTCAAAATACAATGCAGAACCATCGGTTATCCATTCGTACTCAAGCTTTTGATATTGCGCCATGATAAATTTGTACTCAACACCGCGACCGGCAGGAACAAGCACCTCTATTGTTTCAGAAGCGCCTTTTGATTTTTTTGATGCTTCTGGTGTTAATAATTGATCGGCATTTTCATCATTCCCTTGATGAAAAACAGTTAAGCCAAGTTCATGCCCAATTCCGGTAGGGTCGATATCATATTCAGCAGGCAATATAATGATTAACAGTGTAAATGCTGCGAATACTATGCTGAAAATCGTATATTTTAGCAGCGCAGAGTTTGTTAATACCATCGTTTGTGGCGTTGCTTGTTGCATTTTTTCTTGCTCTTTATCTTGCATAGTCTTATCTCTTAAAATAGGTAAAGTTGAATAGAAAAATTTCATCAATTAGTTAATGAAATAGCCCGTAAGTTGTAAACCGACCAACATAAACCCAGCGCTCATTAACAAACAATTGGTATTTTTCGCAAAGCGAGTAAAACTGCTGTGCGTACGCCAAAAATTAATAATTAATAATATAAAAGCTAAGGCGGTAAATTGCCCTAATTCAACCCCAACATTAAAGGCGATTAAGTTGGTAATTAAACCGTCATCTGGAATTTGAAACTCTTGCAGCTTAGTTGCTAATCCGAAACCATGAAAAAGGCCAAAAATTAATACGGCTAATTTAGCATTAGGTGATTTGCCAAAAAGCCGATTAAACCCTCCTAAGTTATCAAAGCCTTTATAGACAACAGACAGACCGATAATGGCATCAATTAAGTAAGCGTTAACTTGAATATCGCTAATCACACCGAATAGTAAGGTTATGCTGTGCCCAAGCGTAAACATGCTGACATATAGCAAAACATCTCTGCTTCTATATAAAAAGAACAACACACCGACAAGGAATAATAAATGGTCGTACCCTGTCACCATGTGCTTAGCACCGATGTATAAAAATGGAATTATCTGCACACCCGTATTTTGTTGTAAAAATGCACGTGTACTATCGTCTACACCATGAGCAAATGCTTCTATTGGTAGCCATAGCGCCATAAGAGCGATAAGGCTTAATAAGCCATATCGCTGATAATTATTAAACATTCACTGTTTCCTTTGTGTCAGCGGTTGAAGAAGTTGTCCCTTTAGGAAAGGTTTCTTTGTGGCTGTGTAATAAACGGTATAAAGCAGGTAGTACAAATAGGGTTAATAAAGTAGATGAAATTACTCCACCAATGACAACTGTTGCTAGCGGACGTTGGACTTCAGAGCCAATGCCAGTATTAAGTGCCATAGGTACAAAACCTAGTGAGGCAACAAGTGCAGTAGTTAGCACAGGCCTAAATCTTGTCAAAGCCCCTTCAATAATGGCGATATCTAGTGCAACACCTTCACGTCGCAGTTCTCTGATAAATGACACCATAACTAATCCATTTAAAATGGCGATGCCAGATAGGGCAATAAAGCCAACAGCTGCTGATATTGAAAACGGAATATCGCGCAGTAACAAGGCAAAAATACCACCGGTTAATGCCAAGGGAACACCTGTAAATATAATCATCGAATCTTTAAAAGAGCCGAGTGCTAAGAATAATAAACCGATGATCATCACAAGAGTAATAGGCACTACAACGGATAATCTTTGCGATGCAGATTGCAGTTTTTGATAGGTACCACCGTATTCAATCCAGTAACCCGCAGGTACATCAACAGAGTTTTCAATAGCGGCCTGAATATCTTGAACAAAAGAGCCTAAGTCTCTTCCTCTGACATTAGCCGTAACCACGACTCGTCGTTTACCATTTTCTCTATTGACTTGGTTAGCTCCTTCGACCAGCTCTAGAGTGGCAACTTCTTGTAATGGTACATACTTATCGCCGATGAGCTGTACAGGTAAATAAGCCAAAGCATCGACATCTGTTCTTAGGTGTTCAGGAAGACGAACAACAATATCGGATCTTCTATCACCTTGATAAAACTTACCTGCAATGGTGCCACCTAATGCTGTTGCAAGTTGATCTTGTAGCTCTTTTATACTAATGCCATATTTTGCTAATTGCTCATGATTTGGATTAATAGTCATCATGGGTAGACCAGTAGTTCGTTCAACTTGTACATCAGCTATCCCTTCTACATTAGCAATAGCATTGTTTATATTTTTTCCTAATTCAGTTAAGGTTTCAAAGTCATCACCAAAAACCTTAATGGCAAGTTCAGCACGTACACCTGCAAGTAACTCATTAAATCGCATTTGGATAGGTTGAAGAAACTCATAGCGATTACCAGGAATAGGTTCTACTACTGCGGCTAACTCTTCGACAAACTGTGCTTTAGTCTTGTTAGGATCAGGCCACTCACTACGTGGTTTTAATATAATGAAATTATCAGCAACACTTGGTGGAACCGCATCAGTAGCAACATCTGCGGTACCAATTTTCGCAAATACTCGCTCCACCTCTGGCATTTGAGTTATTTTTTCTTCTAATACTTTTTGTAGCTCAACTGCTTGAGTTAACGAGGTGCCAGGAATGCGTAATGCATGCATAGCTATATCGCCTTCATCCAAATTTGGCACGAACTCACTGCCCAGTTTATTGACTGAAAAACCAGCTATTCCAACAAGAGCAATTGCAGCAACGACAACAAACCAACGTACTTTGAGCGCAAAAGTCAACGAAGGTCGGTATAGCGCAAGTGAAGATTTAATGATGATATTTTCTTTTTCTTTAACAGGGCCTTTGAACAAAATAGCAATAGCAGCAGGTACAAAAGTTATCGATAATAACATAGCGCAACATAAAGCAATAACGACTGTTATTGCCATCGGATGGAACATTTTTCCTTCAACACCTGTTAGTGCAAATATTGGCAAATACACTGCCGTTATAATGAATACACCAAATAAAGCAGGACGAATGACCTCTTTCGTGGCATCAAAGACCAATGATAAACGTTCATTTAGCTCTATAGTGCGTCCATTTGAAGAAGCAGTACTTAGCCTTCTCATGCAGTTTTCAACGATAATAATGGCACCGTCTACGAGTAAGCCAAAATCTAATGCACCTAAGCTCATTAAGTTTGCACTAACTTTTGTTTGTACCATGCCAGTAATAGTCATTAACATGGCAAAAGGAATAACCGCAGCCGTAAGTAATGCAGCTCGCATATTACCTAATAAAAGGAACAGCACGACAATAACTAATAATGCGCCTTCTAAAAGATTCATTTTTACCGTATCTAAGGTTTTTTCAACTAACTTAGTACGATCATAAACAGCTGTGACAGTGATGCCTGAAGGTAAGCTGTTTTTTATTTCTTCGAGTCTTACGCCAACGGCTTTAGCAACCTTTTGGCTATTCTCTCCAATGAGCATAAAGACCGTACTCATCACCACCTCTCTACCGTTTTGTGTTGCTGCCCCTGTTCTTAACTCTTTTCCTTCTTGTACCTTGGCAACATCAGATAGTCGGATAACGCTACCGTTAGCTGTTTTAACCGGGATTGTCGCCAGATCATTTAACGTTTTTGCTTGTCCTGGTATACGAAGTAGCCATTGAGCGCCATTTTTTTCTATAAAGCCTGCGCCTTTATTGTCATTGTTATTTTCAATTGCTTGAATAACATCTTGCTGACTAACACCAAAAGCCAGTAATTTTTTAGGATCGAATGCAATAAGGATTTCACGTTTAAAACCACCAATAGGGTTCACTTCAACCACGCCTTGCACTTGCATTAACTGAGGTCGAATTATCCAATCATGTACGGTTCTTAAGTCAGTAGCTGTAATTGGCTCTCCTTTATCATTAACTGCATTAGGCTCTGTATCAACAGTGAACATGAATATCTCCCCCAACCCAGTAGCTATTGGACCAAGCTCAGGCTCTAAACCACTAGGTAAATCAGATTTAGCTGAAAGTAATCGTTCGTTGACAAGTTGCCTTGCAAAATAGACATCCGTTTCATCACTAAAAATTGCAGTAACTTGTGATAATCCATAACGCGATATTGATCTCGCACTCACTAAGTTAGGAATGCCAGCTAATGCAGTTTCCAAAGGGTAAGTTACCCGTTGCTCAACTTCAAGAGGTGTATAACCGGGTGCTTCAGTGTTAATCATTACCTGTACGTTAGTAATATCAGGCACTGCATCAATAGGAAGTTTGGTGAAATTCCAAATACCTAATCCTGCTAGCGCTAACACTGCTAACATGATGATTGTGCTTTTTTGAATTGAAAATCTAAGTAAATATTCGAGCATAATTAAACCTTAGTAACCCTTAATGATCGTGTGAAGCGCCAGATTTTTCAATATCGGCTTTGAGGATGTAACTATTTTCTGATACGTATTCTGTGCCTAAAGAAATACCACTTAATACTTCAATTTCTTCACCCACCGCTCGACCTAACTCAAGCATTCTCACTTCATATTCATCACCAACTTTGGCATAAACAACCGTAAAATCACGGAAGCTTTGTAACCCACTGCGCTTAACTGCCATAGCGACATCGTACGAACTAATTTCAATTGCTGCACTGACAAATGAGCCTTCTGAAAATAAAGAATCATGATTATTAACGACTACACGAAACAGCTTAGCCTGATCTTTTCTGACTTTAAGAATGCGACTATCAATTTTGCTGACTTGTTTTTCTTCAACCCCATTTATAGTTAATGTGGTTTTTGCGCCAATACTTACTGTAGACAAGTCCTTAGGGAAAACAGCTAGCTCAGCAATTAATGTTTTATCATTGGTAATTTGCAATAACGAGCGGCCTTTAGATTGTTCTCCTGAGGTCACGTTAACGTTAGTCACTATGCCACTATTAGCCGCATGTATTTTATATGACTGAAGGCTTTCATTGCTTTCTATGGTTAGAAGTAACTGACCTTTTTTGATAGGATCACCCAGTTTTACATATACTTTTTCAACTAGGCCATCAAAGCGAGCATATACATTGCTTGTCGCATCAGCGGGTAGAGTTAACTTGCCATAGACTTCAACAGTTTCATGAAATGTTGACGAACCAACAAAATCAGTAGCAATTTCCATGGCCTTAGCTACGTCATCAGTAATTTTTGTACGGCCTTCAAAATTGTCATATTGCCAGTTAAATGTTTTACCTTGGTATTTGGCTGACAGAGAAACCATAAAAGAATGAGGTTCATAGATGACCATGTCACCACGAAGATATTCGCCTTCTTGATAAAAGTTAATATCATCAATACCATCACCTAATCGAGTAAGCTTTACATTAAGATCTACCTTTGAAGGATCAACAGCTTTACCACCGTCAGTTGCCCAAACGCGAAACTCTGGCGGTACGCCCGTTTCGAAAATAGATAATTCAATAGCAAAATTACCATCACGTAACATCCGGCCTCTATTTGGCCCTTTTTCAGGCTCTGCCTCTGTAACTTTTGGCTCTGATACTGCATAGCTTGGGAAGCTTGTACTTAAACCTACGAAACAGAGTGTGCTCATTAAGGTGATTATTTGAAATATTGTTCTCATGATTATTTCTCGTTACTTTTATTGTTTAAGGAAGCACTAGCGGCTTGATTTATAGCGATAATAGAGGAGCCAGTTAAGCGCTCAATTTCGATGTTATTTAACTGAGCATTTTGATAAGCCGTTATCAAGTCAGACTGTGCATTAAGCAATGCTTGCTGAGTGTTCATCCAGTCGGTGTAACTATACATCCCAATGTTGTAAGCTTTTTCTGCTTCGTTAAATGCTTGCTCTAAAATAGGAATGATATTGTTGGTAACTGCGTAAATGACATGGTGACTGTGCTTCAACTGCTCAATAAGTATATATAACTGACTATTAAGCTTGTGAACTAAAGCAACGGACTCAGTTTCTAATTTATTTTGTGAAGCGGTTAACGCTTTTATTTTCCCTTGATTCTGATTTGTTTCACCAAAGGGGATAGATATCCCAGCTACCAAACCAAAATCATCGGTTGTTTCATATCTACGTAAACCTGCTGAAAATTGCCATAATGGTTTGGTTTCAATTCGGGCAAGCTCTATTTCCGATTGAGCAATGCGCTGCTTAGTGGCAAAAAGACTGACAGAAGGTACTTGTTTAAGTTTATTAAATAGAGCATTAAAATCAGTACTATTACTTAATGGTAAAGACAACAACGAACCAAATACGTCAATACTTTTATGTTGTTGATCATTGGCATTACTGCTGTTTTTTTGCATCCACTGCGCAAATAGTTGGTATTTACTGGCATCGACTTCGTGTGTTAAATCTTCAACCACTAACTCACGTTTAGCTACCTCAGCACTAGCTTTAAGCTTATCGACTATCGACGATTTACCTGCTTTAACTCGCTTGTCGATAGCAGCTAATGATTTATTTGCTTGCGATAAGCTAAATTTTGCTAAGGTCAACCTTTCTTTATTCACCAATACCTGAATAAAATACCGAGCTGTTTGTGCTGCTAAATCTAAAGCTTTCACCTCTTGTTCTATAGCGACAGTAGAGCCATAATTTTTAGCTGTTTGTACTTTTTGCTGCACCAACTCTCCATCTAATAACCAAGATATAGAAAGTGTTGATTGCGTACTTTTAAAACCGCTATGCTCTCCCGTACCTAATGCATCTTCAATAGAAAAACCTACTTGTGGTCTTGATTTAATTCCTGCCTGTTGAGCATAGCCAGAATACATTTGCGTTTGAATAGCAAAAGATTTGAGTTCAGGATGCAGGTTTAATGTTTGCGTAATAGCCTTTCTCAAATCAACAGCACTTAAAGTAGCATCTTGGGCAAATGTCATCGTTGATATAAAGGACACCAGCACTAACAATAGACTTTGACTAGTTACTACAAAAAACCGATTGCCGGTCGGTTTTTTGTAGATGCGTGTATTAAAATAAAGCTTCATTATTGGTACCTTAGAGTAAAATTTTAATTTAGTGTTTTAATGAGTGAACAAAGTTTCAATAGCGTGATGCAGGCTATCTACAGACGTTGTTGAAACTAGAACTAAGAGCAGTATGACGATCGAAACACCTCCTTTAGGAAATGGTTTAAACTTTTTATCATTGAGTAAATGTAGCACTCGCTGTTCAATAGAATGACGGCAAAAATGAACAAATAATTCACTTTTATATTGTGGATGAATGGAATAATTTGCAGCCAACTTAGTAAACTTTATTAGGGTGGTAGCAACATTCTGTGACTGCTGTTGGTTTTTAACAAAGAAAGAATCGGCATCTTGCTCCATAGATAGTGACATCATGGATATTAATAAACTCTTGACATTATTCGTAAAATAAGCAGATAAAAATGAAAACAACCATTTCTTCAATGGATCATAATTACGTACGTGAGCAATTTCATGCTGAATAATTATTTCTAATTCAGCAGCGCTTGTTTTTTCAATAAGGCCCGTAGAAATAAAGCATGATGGATTAAGTAACCCACCAGTGAATGCTGTTGGTATTGGTGATTCAATGATAGTTACTTGTTTGCTCTTTCTTATCCCAAATGCACGTAACACGCTGATTTGGTGGTGATTATGATAAAGAACAACCATTTTTTTTGTAAAGACATATAAACTAAAAGCAACGAAAACAAGCAAACTAAAGCTATGCCAACTAAGGAAATAAAAAATATCAGGGTGGTGCCAATGAGCTAAATCAGTTAGCCAAGAAAGTGCCGAAACATCCTGAAATAATGGGCTAAGAATCAGTGCCGCACTAAAAGCAATAAACCAAGGGGTAAGTACAAACAGCCACAACAATGATTTACGTGTAGATACTGCATAATCCGCTAATTTTCCTTTTATGGACCAAAATACAGTGGAGGAAAATATGCTCGCGACTACAAAGGCTAGTATTCCTATAGTCGATAAGTTATATGTTAATGCCCATTGGTCATAAATCATTTTTCAGAATTCTTCTGTAATTTTTGACGTTGTTGTTCAATCATTAATTCTAACTTATTCAATTGCTGCTCATCTAAATCAGATGAAATTGAAGAAAAAGCGGCAATAACACTATTTTCATCTTCAACAATAAAATCATTCGTTACGTCTTTAATTAACTGGCCTATTAGTTCATGACGTTTAACTTTAGGAAAATACTGAAAGGCATGCCCATTCTTAACTCTGCTGAGTAGATCCTTTTTAAATAAACGATCTAAAGTGCTTTGTATAGTATTTAAAGAGCCACCTCTGTTTTTTTCAAAATGACTATGCACCTGCTTAGCATCAGCAGGCTGGTGTTTCCATAAATATTCTAAAACTTGTTTTTCTAATTCACCGAGTAACATAAATTTCAATCACCATTTTTAAGTGTGCTGATAATGCCACACAAAAAACCGACCATCAATCGGTTTTTAATTGAGATACCTAAAATTTTTATTTTAAATTGCTTTTAAATATTGTGATTACTTGTTCCACTTCATCTTGGCGTTGTTCTGGTAAAATATCTTCAGCGCCTAAATGCCCCCCACTTTGGGGGAGGAAGCGTCTTATACCAAACGGATAAAATATAGGGTCTAATACATTATTATTTTGATAAAATTTAGGCATAAAAAAACCGACATAAGTCGGTTTTTTTATTTCACTTTTAAGCACTGCTTATTTGACTAAAAGTAAAATAATTAGTGGCATCCCTAAGGGGATTCGAACCCCTGTTACCGCCGTGAAAGGGCGGTGTCCTAGGCCTCTAGACGATAGGGACACTAAAACAAAATGATAATAGTTAAATTAACTATCTCATGTTTTGTATCTGATTGTTAAACATTAAAAACATTTATCAATCTAAGTTAATGGTGGCATCCCTAAGGGGATTCGAACCCCTGTTACCGCCGTGAAAGGGCGGTGTCCTAGGCCTCTAGACGATAGGGACACATTAATACCAAATGAAATACTTAATTATAAATTTATCGTAAAAAGCTCTAGCCTAGTGAACTTATGATAATTTCATATATTTCATAGTATGCGTCAAAAACACTTACCATTAACTTGTCTAACTAAAAATGAGTGGCATCCCTAAGGGGATTCGAACCCCTGTTACCGCCGTGAAAGGGCGGTGTCCTAGGCCTCTAGACGATAGGGACACATTATAAACTCGAAACACTTAGTATAATAAAACCGTATAAAGCTCTAGCCTAGTGAACTTATGGTTTAGATATATATTTCTTGTTTGTGTCAAAAACACGAACTCATTTTTTTTACTTCCGTAGAAGTCTTCCGAAGAAGTGGCATCCCTAAGGGGATTCGAACCCCTGTTACCGCCGTGAAAGGGCGGTGTCCTAGGCCTCTAGACGATAGGGACACTAAAACGATAAAACAAAGTATCTAACTTTATTTTTATAATTCGATAACTCAAGAGTTATCCAATTACAATTATCTTTTTATCTATCTTTTAATAATGTTAACACTATTAAATAAATATTGGTGGAGCTATGCGGGATCGAACCGCAGACCTCTTCGCTGCCAGCGAAGCGCTCTCCCAGCTGAGCTATAGCCCCACATAGAAATAAAATAAATGGCCTAATACTTATCTTAATCCTCTTTCTAAAAAGTAATCTAGTTACTCGTTGAAAGCGAGGCGCATTCTAAGCAGCGACCAAGAACCTGTCAACCCTTATTTTTGATAATTGGCTATTTTTTTAAAAGATCTCACTTAACTGATTACTTATAGAACAAGTTGGCTAAATTTTGACTTATCAACTGTTTAGATCATAAAAAAAGTTGATATTGAGCAAATATAAATCTAATGCCAATACCACAGAACTTAATTTAGCAAACATCATTGAATCGCTACTTTATCTAAGCTATTCAATTTAAAACTCTCCCCTACGGCTTTATTTATCGTATAATTAGCGTTATGGTTAAAATTCAATTGAAAAAAATAATTATTATATGCAGCTAAAAAAGCTCAATGTTGTTGCCATTGGTGGTGGGCACGGTCTAGGACGTGTACTTTCTACTCTCTCCTTTTTAGGAAACCAGCTTACCGGCATTGTCACTACTACAGATAACGGTGGCTCAACTGGTCGTTTAAGAAAGCGTAGTAGCTCTATCGCTTGGGGTGACTTACGTAATTGTTTAACTCAATTGGTTGATGAAAAGTCGGTTGGCAGCCAATTATTCGATTTTCGTTTCGATGGTAATGATGAGCTTGGTGGTCATAATCTTGGTAACTTAATTTTATATGGCTTAGGTGAAATACACTCCCGCCCGCTTGATTCTATAAAATTGGTTAGACGCTTATTAAGAGTGAAAACACCGGTACTGCCAATGTCTGAAACACCTACTGATCTGATGGCTTTTTATCCAGAAGGACGTTGTCGAGTCGGTGAGTTATCAGTTGATAAAATGTCGATGATGCCAAAAAGCTTAATGCTAGCGCCATTAGTTAAAGCATTACCTAGCAGTATCGATGCCATTTTAAATGCTGATTTAGTTATTTTAGGTCCGGGTAGCTTTTTAACCAGTGTGATTCCTCCTTTGCTGATACGTGACATTAGTAAAGCCTTAGAGCAAACAAGTGCGCATAGAGTCTTTATTGATAATATTACGGCTGAAAATAGCCCTGCTGCTGATCTGTCATTAGATCAAAAACTTGCTTGGATTGAAGAAAACATCGGTTGCTTGCCGATTGATAGTGCGATATGCCACGATAGCAATGTCACCTCAAAGCGTATCAGTGTTTGTCATCATGAGTTAAGCAGTGATACCGTCAGTCATTATCACAGTCGTGATAAATTAATTTCTGCCTTAAATATCTGTATTTCAAAAGCCAATAATAGCCTCGATGACACGCTTCCAACGGTGGTTAACTCTAACTAAGTTAACTTAGATTGGGTTGAACAAGCGGTAAGCGAAGTTCGAACTTGCATACACGTTAAAAACACAATTTATAAACCACAAAGCCAACATGATTATTGTTGGCTTTGTGGTCATTGACGATCACTAAGTTATTGCTTAAAAATTATTTATGATCTTCATCTTGACTGATACGGCTAGCAACCGCCCCCATCTGACCTTTATACTTAGCATTATCACGCTTGTTGTATGGTCTTACCGCACTTGATGACATAGTTTCAAAGTTAAGCGCCGCAATCGTCATTTTAGGTCTTAATGCTAATGGTAATTTACCGCTATTATAAAACTCTAAAACAATTTGTCCTGACCAGCCTGGATCAATTCTATGGGCAGTAACGTGCACCATTAGTCCTAAACGGGCCAATGATGAGCGACCATCTAACCAACCGACAATATTATCTGGCAAGGTTACAGACTCATAGGTTACAGCTAAAGCTAATTCACCAGGGTGAAGAAAAAACGCTTCGCCATCAGGAATATAAATTTCATCACTCATTACAGAGTTCATGGCTTTTTGCATTTCTTCTTTCGGGCCACTTAAATCAATGTAAGGCGCGGTATGATCTTGAAATACTCTAAATTCATTACCTAGACGGATATCAACACTGACCCCTGAAATCATGCTGCTATCAGGTGTTGGCGAGATTTCAATCTGCCCTTGGCGAATGCTTTCTTCTATATCTTTGTCACACAATCTCATGATTATTCTTCTTAGGCTTAGTTGTTATATCAAACGAATACTTTGATGCTCCGTTTAACATTATCTCGATGAACAGCCTAGTCGTTGCCGTTCATCGGTAAATTATTTGAGGTCTTATCACTCAACCACAATATTTGCTGTGGTTGGGCTACGCATATCTAATTGATAATACAATTGCGCAGCGACTTTGCGCGCTATATTACGATACAGCTGGGCTATTTCTCCAGTGCTATTTTCATTTATTATACAACGACCGGTATCCGCATCTTCTCGTATACGGATATCGAGTGGTAATTGGCCAAGTAACTGGGTATTAGCTTCATGGGCAATACGCTTACCGCCACCATCTCCAAATAAGTGTGAATGATGACCACAATTTTCACACTGGTGATAGCTCATGTTTTCAATAATACCCAGTACCGGTAGTTTTACTTGTTCAAACATCGCCATGCCCTTGATGGCATCGGCTAAAGCAATATCTTGCGGTGTGGTGATCACCAACGCACCGGCAACAGGTACCTGCTGAGCTAAAGTGAGTTGAATATCTCCAGTACCTGGTGGCATATCGACTATCAGATAGTCGAGTTCAGGCCAATCGGTTTCGTTCAGTAATTGTGAAAATGCACGACTCGCCATAGGACCACGCCATACGGTGGCATTAGCATCATCAACTAAAAAGCCAATTGACATCGCACTTAGGTGGTTAACTTCAAGTGGTGTGATCAATTTGCCGTCATTAGATGTTGGCTTTGCGCCTTTCAATCCCAACATAGTGGGGATTGACGGACCATAGATATCAGCATCTAAAATCCCAACATGACAGCCCTCCGCAATAAGACCATAGGCTAAGTTAACGGCAGTTGTTGATTTCCCGACACCGCCCTTACCTGACGATACCGCGATAATATTTTTTATACCCGGTATCTGATGTTGCCTAACGGCTGTAATATGATATTCAGCATCAAGGCTGACCGGTTGTTGCACTAACTCAGTTAATTGTTCAGCAATATCATGCAACTCGCCATCGCAAGGAAAAGGTAACGATAGCTTAATAATAAGGTTTTTTTTCGCCATTTCCATCGTCATAGCTTCGGCAACTACCAACAAGCCTTGGGGAAAAATATCAGAACGATAAGTATCAAGAAAACCTTGGATAGTCTGTTGGTTTTCAACACTCACTTCATTTTTAGAAAATAGTTTTTTAGATAAGAAATTTGATAACATTTTTAAAACGCACTTTTATCCGCTCTTTATGACATAAAGACGATAATTCTTAATGAAAAGTAATGACAAATTCTGTACCATTCCCTGCATAATTACCACCAATAATATGTAAACTTTATATGTCTTTATCAAAGTCATCTGTACCATCTACAGATAAGCGTAAAATTTTAGTTACCTGTGCTCTTCCATATGCCAATGGCTCTATTCATTTAGGCCATTTATTAGAGCATATCCAAACCGATATTTGGGTTCGTTTCCAACGAATGCGTGGTCATGAAACTTATTTTGTTTGTGCTGACGATGCCCACGGCACACCTATCATGCTTAAAGCACAAGAGCTTGGCGTAACACCAGAAGAAATGATCGCGGGTGTGCGTGAAGAGCATATGGCTGATTTTGCTGACTTTCATATAAGCTATGATAATTATCATTCAACGCACAGTGATGAAAATAAAGCTTTTGCTGAAGAAATTTATAATCGTTTACATGCGAAAGGTCACATCAAAACCCGCACAATTTCACAGTTGTACGATCCAGAAAAAGGCATGTTCTTACCTGATCGCTTTGTAAAGGGCACTTGCCCTAAATGTAAAAGCGAAGATCAAAATGGCGATAGCTGTGATAACTGTGGCGAAACCTACTCACCAACTGAAGTGCTAAACCCACGCTCAGTGGTTTCAGGTGCAACCCCCGTTTTACGTGATTCAGAACATTATTTCTTCGATTTGCCCGCTTTTGGCGATATGTTGCAAGAGTGGACACGCAGCGGCTCATTACAAGAAGAAATGGCTAACAAGCTCGCGGAATGGTTCGAGCAAGGTTTAAAACAATGGGATATCAGTCGTGATGCGCCTTATTTTGGTTTTGAAATTCCTAACGCACCCGGCAAATACTTCTACGTTTGGTTAGACGCACCTATCGGTTATATGGGTAGCTTTAAGAATTTATGTGATAGAAAAGGCATTGATTTTGACGCGTTTTGGCAATTAGATTCTAAAGCTGAGCTTTATCACTTTATCGGTAAAGACATTATCTATTTCCATAGTTTATTCTGGCCAGCGATGCTTGAAGGTGCGGGTTATAGAAAACCGACCTCTGTTTATGCTCATGGTTTTGTTACCGTTGATGGCGCTAAAATGTCTAAATCTAAAGGCACCTTTATTAAAGGTCGCACTTATTTAGATCATCTAAATCCAGAATATTTACGTTATTACTATGCAGCAAAACTGACCAATCGTATTGATGATTTAGATTTAAATCTTAAAGATTTTGCTCAACGAGTAAACTCGGATCTTGTTGGTAAAGTAGTGAATATAGCCTCACGTTGTGCAAGCTTTATCACTAAACGTTTTGACGGTATGCTTTCAGCGACCGTTGACAACCAAGCTTTAGCGGATGAAGTAATGGCCGCTGGCGATAGTATCGCAGCACATTACGAGTCGCGTGATTTTGGTCGTGGTATGCGTGAAATAATGGCATTAGCTGACAAAGTTAATGAATACATCGCGATTAAAGAACCTTGGCAGTTAGTTAAAGACGAAACAAAACAACAAGAAGTACAAGATATCTGTTCATTGGGTATTAATATGTTCCGTACCTTGATGATTTATTTAAAACCAGTACTGCCAGTGTTAGCCGATAGCACCGCTGAATTCTTAAATGACCCGTTAATATGGGAAGGCCACAAAACCTTATTAACGGATCATAAAATCAACAAATTTAAAGCCTTATTGCAGCGTGTCGATATGGACAAAGTCAACGCGATGACTGAAGCTTCAAAAGAAAATTTACTGGTTAAAGATGATGACGAAAAACCAACTAAAGCAAAAAAACAGGCTAAGCAGGAAAAAGTTGTTGATAACAGCGCCGCATTAAGTGACCCGTTAGGCAGCGATCCTATCAGCGAAGAAATTCAATTTGATGACTTTGCAAAAATAGATTTGCGTATCGCGAAAATTATCAACGCTGAACATGTTGAAAAAGCAGATAAGTTACTGAAGTTAACCTTAGCACTTGATAGCCAAGAAAATGGTGAAACTCGTCAGGTATTCGCCGGTATCAAGTCAGCTTATCAGCCAGAAGATCTTATTGGTAAAATGACCGTTATGGTCGCAAACTTAGCGCCACGTAAAATGCGCTTTGGTATGTCAGAAGGCATGGTATTAGCTGCAGGCCCAGGTGGTAAAGACTTATGGATACTTAATCCAGATGACGGAGCTCAACCCGGTATGCGCGTTAAATAACAAATACTCAGTTACTTAGTACACTATTAGGCAAACCTTTACATTAAGCAGGGTTTGCCTTTATGTACGGTATGCTGAGATCACATGGATGTGAAAAAGCAGCCATGTACAGGATGTAAGGTATGCTGCGATCACATGGATGTGAAATAGCAGCCATGTACAGGATGTATCTTTTATTCACTTTACTATAATCTGCAAAATAGTAACAACCTAACATTATTCTTATCTGGTATGACAATATTGAAACTTAGCCAAATCCCATTATCGACTCGTATTCTTATTGCTATGGCCATTGGGCTTATCGTTGGTAGTGTTAACGCGCCCTTATATTCGATGGTTAGTCATCTTGCTGATGCCTTTGTTATGCTATTACAAATGACGGCACTGCCTTATATTTCGTTATCGCTTATTGTCGGTATTGGCGGTTTATCTGCCAGTAAGGCAAAATTGGCACTTAAAAGTACCTTAGTGTTGATCATCTTGCTGATGACCTTAATGCTGTGTTTTATATTAATGGCACCGCTGTCCTTTCCCAATTGGCAAACCGCTGAATTTTATAGTGCCAACACCATTAAAGTTAGCCAAGAATTTAACTTAGTTGAATTATTTATTCCGTCAAACCCCTTTAATGCCTTCGCTAACGCCATTATCCCTTCAGTGGTGTTTTTTAGCGTATTTATTGGTATTGGCTTAATGCCAATTAAAAATAAACGTCAATCATTAGCGGTGTTAAATAATTTAAAACAATCCGTTAGCAATATTAGTAGCTTGGTGATGCGTTTTGCCCCTGTCGGTATATTTTGTATCGGTTGGCGAGCCGCATCAACACTTGATGCTTCACAACTTGATGGCTTAATGATCTATGTCGCCAGTTCACTGGTGTTAGTGCTGTTACTTTCTTTTGTTGTCTTTCCTGCCCTGCTAGCTACCATTACCCCTTTTGGTTATCGTGCGATTTTAAAAGCATCGCGCGAAGCGATGATCACCGCATTTGCAACCGGTAGCTTTTTTGTTGTTATTCCGATTATTGTGGAAAAAACTAAGCAACTTATTGCGACACAATATGCGCATATCGACAATGCCGATAAAGTCTCTGAGGTGATTGTACCTATTAGTTACAGCTTACCTGTTGGTGGTAAATTATTATCATTACTCTTTGTTTTATTTGCCGCTTGGTTCTCTGGCGCTTACATCAGTTTTGAAGATTATGTAAAACTTATTGTTATTGGTATTCCACAGTTATTTGGCACCAGTACATTGGCAATGCAAAATCTATTAGAGTTATTTAATGTTTCACACTCTATGTTCGATTTTTTTATTGTTTCTGAAAACTTAGTGGTGGGTCGTTTATCGGCATTGCTCTCGGTGACTTTCGCCAGTTGTTTACCCTTACTGGTTGCCACCAGTATGGCGAAAGCTTTTAGTCTAAAGAAAAAAGCACTGATAAAATATCTCCTGATCATTCCCGCTTTATCCGTATTTGCCTTTATGGCATTAAAGTTTGGTTTTAGTGCTATTAGTTATCAATATCAGGGCTACACTAAATTTATTGAGCGTGACTTTCTCATGGACGAAGTCAAAAGCCATTATTTAGATCAAGCCGCACAAAGTAGTGAAACCACTCAACCCTTTGTAGGTGTACTTACGCGCATTAAGCAACGTGGTTTTATTCGTGTCGGCTATTTTCGTGATGATTTGCCTTACTCATTCCACAACAATGACGGCAAGCTCGTGGGCTTTGATATTGAAATAATGAATCAACTGGCTATTGATTTAAATGTTGATATTGAGTTTGTAAGAATATTTCGTCATCAGGCTAAATCATTATTAGCGTCCGGTTATCTAGACATAACAACGGGTGTGCCGGTTATTCCAGACAATATGGCACAATTCACGCTAACCATGCCATACAGTACGCAAAGTATTGCCATAGTCGTTAAAGATAAACGCCGAGCAGAGTTTACCCAGTGGGATAACATCCTCCAGCGCGACGATCTTATCTTAGGTATCCCTGAAAGCTTTTATTATAAAAAAGCCATTGCTAAAACCTTTACTCATGGCAAGGCTTGGGAAATATCAACACCACGCTTATTTTTTAAAGCAGAGTATGCTCATATTGATGCCATGGTTTTTGGTGCAGCGGCATCATCAGCTTGGACACTACTCAATCCAAGCTATACCGTAGTGGTACCTAAGCCTGAATTAGCGCCGCTTTATATGGCTTTTCCTATTAATAAAAATGATCATGCTTTTGAACTATTTATGCGTAATTGGTTAACAATGAAGCAACAAAGTAAAACGATTGATGAATTATTCGATTATTGGATCAAGGGAAACACCCAACGGATTAACTAATTGTGTAAATTAGCACAGCATTAGTAATGCTTAGAACAAGCTAAACTAACAGTAATGGTAATAAAATAATGCATAAAACTTATAAAAAATCGCTGGTATTAAATAAACGTATAATTCAGCTTACTGTATTGATAACACTGGCAATAACTGGTTGCGCAAAAATAAACCATGTATCAACCAACCTAGACCGTGATAATTTCAAACATTACTTTTCGCCGACAAAAGTAAAAATGGTTGAAAAAGAGCAAGATCTAGCTGGAAAATATAAATTTCTTGGTTTAGTTGAGGGCGAGTCTTGCCAAGAAAAAGCTTATCATGCTGCACCTAATGAAATTGACGCCCGCACAGAAGCAAGACGCAAAGCTTATCAACTTGGTGCAAACGCTATTATTTTTAGCCAATGCGTGATGATAACAGACGATAAGGCTGCAAAATATTGTCTAGCATCAACCGTATGCTATGGCCGCGCATTTAAGGTTGAGCAAGAGAACAAATGATCGACAGTATTAAGGTAAATGTCATTGGCACTGTCGACTCGCCTTATAAAGAAAAGTTCGCTATTCCCCGCCAACCCGGCATTGTCACCGCAGCACAAGGGCAAATACGCCTAACAGGAACGGCCAATAATGCTGAATTGGTCAGAGGTTTAGCGCAGTTTAGCCATATTTGGCTAATATTTGTTTTTCATGGCACCCAAGCACAAGGTTGGAAACCCTTAGTACGCCCACCACGCTTAGGCGGTAATAAAAAGCTCGGCGTATTGGCAACACGCTCAACGTTTAGACCCAATCCTATTGGCATGTCGGTGGTAAAGCTCGACGAAATAGAGCTACAAGCCGAGCATCAAGGCTCGCAGGTTATTTTGCATATAAGTGAATTTGATTTACTTGATGGCACCCCGATAGTCGATATTAAGCCTTATGTTCCCTATGCCGATATTATTGCTGATGCCCAAGGCGGATATGCCCATCAGCAACCAACGAATGACCTTAGCATCATATTTACTGCAGCTGCAGTAACAGTTATTGATGAATATTCATCATCATACCCAAAACTACGTCAACTCATTGAGCAGGTACTAAGCCAAGACCCTCGCCCGGCTTATAAACAAAAACATGCTGACAATAAAATCTACGGTATGAGCTTGTATGAATTTAATATTCAGTGGCAATTCGATGGTAGCCATACCATTAGGGTCATCTCTGTTGAAATAAACAAGCCTTCACCTGTTTGATCTCCGCTGAGATTATTTATATCAATCGTCCGATTATCGCGAGTACAGATAACGTTAAACGCTAAACTGCTAGCAAAGCTCATCAATATCAGCATTCACAAGAGAAGCGATTGAATACCTTTAACCTTAAAAACTATAAAGCCACGATAGAATTACTACTGTTAGCGAGCATTTGGGGTGCTTCATTCATGTTTATGCGCATTGGCGCACCTGAATTTGGTCCGATATTGTTCACTACATTGCGTGCTAGCATTGGCGCTATATTCTTGTTTAGCTGCTTAGTTTTATTTAAACAAACCAAAGCACTCAATGGACGTTGGCGAAGGATATTTGTTGTCGGGGCATTAAATACCGCAATACCTTTTGCTCTTTTTGGTTATGCCACACTAACGTTAACCGCAGGAACAACTTCAGTATTGAACGCAACAACACCTATGTTTGGTGCTATCGTGGCATATTTCTGGTTAAAAGATAAATTAACACCAAGCGCGACATTAGGACTCTTTATTGGTTTTTTAGGGGTATATTTACTGGTATCTGAAAATGGGCACTTTGACAGTAATAACAGTGCATTTTTTAATGATAAGGATGTGGTATTGCCAACGTTAGCGGCAATGTTAGCTGCACTTTGTTACGGTATTTCAGCAAATTATACCAAAAAATATTTAACCGATATCAAGCCATTAGCTTTAGCTGCCGGCAGTCAAATTACGGCTAGTGCCATACTGTTACCAATGAGCTTATTTTTTATCCCTGAAACATTACCCAGTGCAAAAGCCATTGGCTCGGTGATACTTATTGGCGTTATTTGTACCGGTGTTGCCTATATTATATTTTTTCGTCTTATCGCTGAATTAGGCCCCGCAAAAGCTATATCTGTTACCTATTTAATTCCAGTTTTTGGCATTTTATGGGGAACATTATTTTTAGATGAAACAATCAGTTTAATGATGCTGTGCGGCGGTGCTGTGATCTTACTCGGAGTGGCATTAGCCACAGGTGTATTAGGCAGAAAATCAACGCCATTAAAGTAAATCCCCATATTCTGTACTTGAGTAAAAGCTAAAGAGTACGGGGAAATAATTTAAGGCTATTATCAACAGCCTTAAATTACACTTATCAAAAAAACTTTACTTATTTTAGCTATTTTTGCTTAACAACTTCCCCTGATTTCATCACAAAATCAACATCAAGTAGTTCATCAATATCGTTTAACGGGCTACCGTGCATAGCAATAACATCAGCTACTTTACCCACCTCTAGAGTGCCGACACTTTTTGTTCGGCCAATTAAGTCAGCGCCATTGATAGTAGCCGAGACTAAAATATCTTGTGGCGACATACCAGCAGCTAACATTAATTGTGCTTCTCTAGCATTATAACCATGCTTTGAAACACCGCTGTCGGTTCCGTAGGCTATTTTGACCCCTGCTTTATAGGCACGTTTAAAGCTTTCGATCATATCGCCCCCCACACGAATAGCTTTAGCGCTAATTGCAGGTGACATAAAATCAGAGGTTTTTGCCATATTAACCACGGTATCACCCGCCATTAAGGTGGGTACTAAATAAGCACCGCTTTTTTTGAATAATTTAATGCTTTCTTTATCGGCATAGCTACCATGCTCAATGCTATCAACTCCGGCGCGCAATGCGGCATTAATACCCGCTGCGGCATGGGCATGGCTCGCTACTTTACGACCAAGTGCATGGGCAGTATCAACAACTTCTTTAATTTCATCATCAGCCATTTGCTGACCAGTACCTGTATCAGTATCTGATAATACGCCACCGGTAGAGGTAATTTTGATCACATCAGCACCAAACTTAATAGCGTGTCGTGTTGCTCGTCGACAGTCATACGGTCCATCACAAACGGTTTTTGCGGTATGCAGTTCCATTAGGTCAGGCGCCATACCATCAACATCACCATGTCCGCCAGTAACCGCGACACTTGAACCGGCAGCAATAATCGTTGGTCCAGTTACCCAACCCCGTTTAACACCATCACGTAGGGCGAACACTTGCTCTGCACTACTGCCTAAATCGCGTACTGTGGTAAAACCCGCCATTAAGGTTTTTTTAGCAAAATAAGCGCTTTTCATTAACGTATCGGCATCAGATAAATTAACCATTTCACTATCATTATTTGGCCCTAATTCACCTTGCAAATGCACATGCATATCCATCAGCCCTGACATCACAAAACTCGATGACAAATCAATAAGTTTAGCGTCATCAGCAAATGTATTAGCGGCAATAAAGCCAGATTTAACCGCCGACACTTTACCATCAGTGATCACTAAGGTTTGATTTTTTAACGGCGCTTGACCCGCAATAACCAATAACTCTCCGGCATGAATAACTGAAGTTTCAGCCCATACTGATTGAGACAACACTGAACTTACGACTAACGCTATGGTGGTGACAGTTGACTTTAATGATGTAAACATATTATCGACCTTATTGTTATTTTAATGACCTAAATGTATAACTCACCATAACAGTACGATAAAGGAATAAGAAAGTGAATGCGATAAACAGAAAGTTTATTCAGCTAAACAACCATAAAAACAAATGAACTGAAAAGCATAAATCAACAAAAATCACTATTTTCTGGAGATAAAAAACCGGCATAGCGCCGGTTTAATAGAGAAAGTGCAATGACTTGCTTAGTGGTGATGACCACCAACACCGTGGGCGTGACCATGCTCAACTTCTTCTGCCGTTGCAGCACGTACATCAGTAACTTCGATATCAAAAGTTAAAACTTTACCGGCTAGTGGCGGGTTAATGTCAACGGTGATCATGAATTTACCGGCTTTAACAACAGTCACTTGACGTTGACCACCTTCAGTATTCACGACGGCAGTCATGCCTGCTTTCCATTTTGCGCTTGGTGTTGGCAAACCTTGTAAATGTTTTACTGGCACTCGCTGAATCGCATCTTCTTTGCGCTCACCGTAAGCATCTTCAGGTTGTAACGTCACCGAAAACTTTTCGCCAGTTTCTTTACCCGCTAAAGCGTTTTCTAAACCGACCAGCATATTTTTATAACCATGCAGGTAAGCTAGCGGATCGCCAGCATGTGAGTTTTCAAGCTCAACGCCTGCTTCATCTTTAAGTGTGTAGTGAAACTGAACAACGGTTTTATCGGTAATTTTCATTTTATTTCCATACTGTATTGGGTTACTCACCATAAAATGGCGAATATATTTTTTTGGAGTTTAGCAAAATACTGATACACCTACCACAGACAATTGAGGCCTAGTGCAAGTTCTGTATGAGGTCGTAACGCGAACGCCGCATTTATATCAGTGCTTAGTGCTAAACCTAAACCGGCGACTTGTGCAATATAAAATATTTGTAGTCAAATTAACTGACTAGCAATGATAAGTAAAATGGAGTGAGATCAATAACCCGCGGTTTTTCATCTTGGTAGATTGTTTTATATGCTCCATCTGCAAAGGATAAATAGGCAGCTAATTCCTGAAACACCATGTTAAACATTAACTCCCTTTCAATGTTGTTGCCTGCCTATAAGCTTGCGTATAATGCCCCCTATTCCGGCTGAATTTTTAGCCGCTAACTTGGATTTTAATAATGAAGAAACTCTCCGCTGTACAAATAAAGCAGCAAGCACTTGTACTTAATATTGCCAACAAACTAGAAGAACAAGGCCGCGCTGAACTTTCTGGTATGCTGCAATGCTGGTTTGACGTTGAATATCACTTATTTCCAAGTTCACTACTGCTGTGCTTTCAGTTCGAAAACGAGCAAGCTTTAGAGACTGCAAAACCAGATTTATTAAAATGGCAAAAACGCTTGAGCGGAGCAATGCTTAAAAAAGGCGTTATTTTAAAAAATATGCGCAAACATTTAGTGTTTACATTAGAAGCACCAGACGAATAAAGCATGAGGAGGAATTTCTGTTCTTACTGTGATTAACGTTTAGTACTAACGCTCACGCACCAATTAAGCTATGCACTTACAACCGCATATAGCATAGAAAGAAATGTAGTTTCTCTTCTATCCCCCCTCAACGATGTTCATAGTTTTTGCCTGAGCACTTATCTTCACTACATAAAAAAATACGCCTGATACGGCGTTGAATGCCTTGCTGATAAGGCGTATCTGCTAAACTGATTTATTGCTTTCTGGGTGTTGTCATCGCGTACCTAACATAAAAGAGAAAGGGAGCATTTGAGCTTAGTCCACTGACTAGGCTTGTTCAATTTAGGAAGGTCATGCTAATTTTAAAAGAAATAGGCTTTATGATTATAAAATAAACTTCATCTTTACGATAAACCAGCTCAAAGATAATGTTGTAAAGTTGATGATGAAATTAGCAGATAGTGAATTATATGATGCGATCATAAACAAGATATCAAAGTGTTTAAGTATTATTCGCCCAGACCAAAAGTTTGTGCAAAAAGGCCATAGAAGCGAGCAAAATAAGTATCTATTAAACGATAAACGGCCTTAAATTAATGGCATTGAGCCACTATTGCTGAAATTAATGAATTCCAAATAAGTTGGATTTTGAAATGAAAGAAGATAACGGGAAATAATCAGTAATAAATGAATCGAAAACGTCAATTTTACAGTTTTCCTGAAATATTTTTTACTGGCAAGTTCTTATGCCATTTTTTATAAATGGCATTTAATCTTCTGGTATTTTCCACTCTAAAATATCAAGTGGATAGCCACCAAACCATTTGGCTGTATCTAATACAAAGTGGCTGGTGATTTTTTCAATACCTAAAGTATCTTGCATCATATCATTACAAACGCGATTAAAATCTTCAATCGTAGAGGACATCATAAAAGCAATATAATCAATACCGCCGTTAACTTTCATACAATCAACCACTTCGATATATTTTTTAATACCTTTTTCAAATACGCTACAATGTTGATAAGTATTACTTTTTAACGTGAAATGCGCATAAGCTTTTACATTAACGCATAATTTATCTACATCGGTCACCATGGCATAGCTAATAATAAATCCAGCGTCCTCTAATGATTTCACACGTTGTAAGCAGGCACTGGGGGATAAGCCTATAATTTCAGATAAATCATTATTACTAATACGCGCATTGCTTTGCAGCTCAGTTAAAATACGTCGATTCATTCTGTCTAACTTAATATGCTTTTTTGCCATTTTGTACCAACCTGAGGTTTGTAAAACGATTTAAAATAAATAGAAAATTCTGTTTTAGTATCAGAGTACTAAATTATATTTGTTGTAGATACATCATAATATAACTTGAACTTCATTAAGCCTATTAACATTGGAATTATTATGAAATCTTATCCTAGCGTTTTAATTAAAACCACTTTAGGAAATATTACTGTTAAATTATTTTTAAAAGAAGCACCTATTACAGTGACTAACTTTTTACATTATGTAGATAATAATTTATTTGACGATAGTAGCATTTTCAGAATAGTTAATGATAAAAATGCAAACCAGGCTGAAGATGCTAATGCAGCAATAAACGTTGTTCAAGCAGGTTTACCTCCAGAGCACCTTAACTTGCTACCCGGTGTTGCACATGAAACGACAAAAGATACCGGTATTTTGCATGTAGACGGCACAATATCTATGGCTAGATTTGAACCCGGCAGCGCCGATGGAAGCTTCTTTTTCTGTATCAAGGATCAACCTGAACTCAATTTTGGCGGCAAACGCTATGATGACGGATTAGGCTTTGCTGCTTTTGGTCAAATCATTCAAGGTAGAGATGTACTTGAGCAAATTTTTCAAAAAGCTGAAAAACAAGAATACTTAGAAAACGAAATTTCTATCACGTCTATTACCCGTTGTTAGCAATAAATTATCATATAAAGTTGGTTATCATAGGTAAAGGTTAATCAACTCTTTTTAAAGCGTGCTAGTGGTAATATCACAATAAAGCATAAACTAAACAGCAGCGATCCCATTATAATTACATCAGTGTAGCCTACCCCTTTAACTAACGTTGAAGCTAAAATTGGCCCTAAAATATACCCCACGCCAACCACTGTTTGAGCCGCACTTATATATTTACCTGAATGGTCTACATCTGAAATAACCGCAAATAAGCGGGCACCTGCGATGCTCCAGAAGAAACTAAATATACACATAGCCACAAGGTATCGCATATCCGTTAATCCACTGTTTAATACCCATATTGATAAGGTCATCACGACTATTGAAATAAACAATAAACCAATATTTTTACCGATATCGCCTATTAACGCAAAAAACAACGCGCCTGCAAGCCCAGCGATCATAGCTAAAGACAGTGCTTGAGATACAAAAGATAATGTTAAGCCTGAACTTGTACCCATAATCGATACATAGGTCCATACTCCACCAATGCTCATATAAAAGAACAGTAAACTTAGCAAACCTAAATTGAGTAACTTGTTAGTTTGTTTAGATGGTTTAGATTGATCTGTAACCACACCTTGTGCCGATTTATAATCATCACTTTTACGTGGTAGCAGCTTTATAACGATAAGAGGAAAGATATAAAATACGGCCATAGCAACAAAAACGCCACTCAATGACATCGAGTCATAAATAATGGGGACAAGTACTAAGCCAATGGCCTGCACAACAACAATGGCTGCAGTATAAAAACCAAACCATCGATTAGGGTTACTGGTCATGCCAATAGCACTAATACCCACAGCAACAATTATTCCTTCGCCCAACCCCGTTAAACTTCGAATAATACAAAGTAATAAAAAGTCAGTTACTAAGGCTGAAATTAAATTGCCAAGTACGGTAATGACAACCCCAGCAATTAAGGCTTTTCTAAAGTTAACTCTTTTAATGAAGATAGAAAAAACGAAAGTAGCTATTACCAAACCGATTGAGTCTGTAGAAGCTAACCAACCGATTTGTTGCTCAGTTAACGCTAAACTAATGCCAACAACTTCTAAATACACAGGTAAAAATAATAAAACTAAGTAGCCAATAGGTGCAGTAGCTAAACCGCTGAGACCATATTTTAAATCTGAATTAGACGTTGTATGGTGCATTAAAAATCCTTTATTTTCTAAGTAAGTAGCTGATGATAAAAGTAAAATCAAATACCATATATCGATTGAGCATCGCGCTCAGAAATAAAGCCATTTTTTATATCGGCTAATACTTTCGCTTTAGGTCGCTTGTTTGGATTACCCCAGCCACCACCATTACCAGTAACTAACCTGATTAAATCACCTTTTTTCAAAGGATAACGACTTGTTCTACTAAAGCGAGTTTTTTCATTACCTTGGTCATCAAAAACTTGAACATAATTACATGAACCTTCTTCACCTTCATTAATGCCCCAAGGGTTTGTGATACCTCTACCAAAAAAACTAGAAATATCAGCATCGTCTGAAAGTATTCGATAATCAAGCACGACACCATTACCCCCTCTAAATTCACCCGCTCCGGCTGTATTATTACTAAAAGCATATTGCTCCACCATAACGCCGTATCGTGCCTCTGTAATTTCCACAGGTATATTGCTAGTTTCGCCATTACCAACACAAAATTGACCTGACTCACCATCTTTACCAACAGCCGCCCCCCAGCCACCAACTAATGGCTCAACCAACAAGTAATGCTCGCCTGTTTCAGGTATTTGACCAGATAAATTCATCGTACATACTGAGCCAAACTGCCCTGCAGTAACTACCCCCGGTAAAACAGGTGCTAATGCTTTGCGTACCACATCAGCAGCACAAACCATAGATTCAAAATAAGCAGATACGGGTGCAGGACGCTTTGCTGTTAATAATGTACCTTCGGGGCATATAACTTGTAATCGGCGAAAGCAGCCGTCAGTTGCTGGCGCATCAGGTTGAACAATACCCATAAAAACTTCTCTTGCCGCAGAAATTAATACTCCCATGGTGCAATTAATAGGTCCAGGCGCTTGGTCAGACGAGCCGGTATAATCTAGAACAAAAGCTTGATCGGTAATCGTAACTTTTACTTTGACTTTAAACGGCCCATTGCCCATGCCATCTTCATCAATAATATCTTCGGCTTCAAAAACCCCTTTAGGTAAGGTTTTAAATTTTTCTAACACCATTAAGTCGCCATGTTCGAGTAACTTGTCTATCGCTGTTAAGGTAACGTCTTTGCTGTATTTTTTTATCACAGACAAAAAGCGTTGTTCACCTACTTTTAAAGAAGCTGCACAGGCTTGTAAATCACCTAAAGTCATTTCTGGTAAGCGAACATTCACCTCGATTAAATCTAGTAGCGCTTGGTTCGCAATACCTTTTTCAAATACTTTAATACCAGGGAACTGCAAACCTTCTTGATAAATTTCAGTAGCATCAGCACTGTAACTGCCGGGATCTTTACCGCCAATTTCAGTCCAATGTGCTTTGTTAGCCGTCCAAGCGACAAGTTCTTCTTCAAAAAATACCGGACGGATCATACAAACATCAGACAAATGAGTGCCGCCCCCCGCATAAGGGTCATTTAAAATAAAAACATCATCTGGATAAATATTATCGCGGTCAAATTTAGCAATAATATTTTGCACGCCCGCATCCAATGTGCCAATAAAACCTGGGATGCCATTTCCTTGAGAAATCAGTAAACCCTTAGCATCTGTAACACCGATACCATAATCTAGTGACTCATAAATAATTGGGCTTTTACTGCTTCTTTTTAAAGCTAAAAACATTTCTTCGCCAATGGCTACTAAAGCATTTTTAATAATTTCTATAGTAAATATATCGACTTTTTTATTCATAATTTTTTACTCAACTTATTTAATTCATTCAATTTATTCAGATTAATATCAATTCATTAATCACGAAGATAAATATGAATGCCACCGAAATCATCAATCTCAACTCGATTCTCAGGTAAAACCACAGTAGTTGTAGTGCTCTCTTCAATAATCGCAGGCCCTTTAAATTTCATGCCTGGTTGTAATTTTTCACGATTATAAATAGCAGCAGTTACCAGAGTATCACTATCAAAATCCACAGTGCGCTTGCCGATTAAAGCTTCATCTGCACTCTCCGTTGTACTTGCTGGTAATTTCTCAAGCTTTGCTTTATCTAAAAGCCCAAAAGAAACTAAGTGAATATTAACAATTTCAATTGCGGAGCCGTCTAACCTAAAAGTATATTCTTGGTGATGGGTTTGATGAAAGCGCTCTGAAAGTTCACCAATAAATTCGATTTCTTCAAGCTCAGTACTAGGTACATGAATTTTAACCGTATGTTCTTGTCCGCTATAGCGAGCATCGACATACATCTCATGCTTAACTTTGCTTTGGTCAATACCATCATTTTTATAATCAAGTGCTGCTTTTTCAATAACATGCTCAAAAGCTGAAATTACGGCGTTTTTACTTTTATCCGTTAACGTAAATCTATGGGTTTGAATATAATCTCTGCGTAAGTCGATCATCAACATCCCCCAAGCGGAGAAAACGCCTGCAAATGGAGGAATAATAACTTTACGCGCATTTAACTCTTTACCTAAGGCGGTTGCATGTAGCGCTCCACCTCCGCCAAAGGCCATTAAAGAGAAATCACGCGGGTCGTAACCACGATTTACCGAGATCAATTTAAGTGCATTTACCATATTAGAGTTAGCAATGTTGAGGACACCATGTGCAACATCCATGGCGTTAACATTAAGCTGGTCAGCCAAGGTTTTAAAAGCAGCTTCTACCGCGTTAAGATCGGGTTGAATTTCTCCACCTGCAAAGTTTTCGCTGTTAATTCGACCGGTAATTAAATTAGCATCCGTTGTTGTTGGCGCACTGCCGCCTCGCCCATAAGCAACAGGACCAGGAGTAGAGCCCGCGCTTTGCGGACCAACATGTAAACTATTGGCTGCATCGATCCAAGCGATACTGCCACCACCATTACCAATTTCAACAATATCGATTACGGGTGTTTTTATTGGGTATCCAGCCTTTTTCGCCGTTTTTTCTAATACATATTCTGTGGTGATACGTGTTTCACCATTATGAATTAATGAACATTTAGCGGTTGTACCACCAATATCCAATGCCATAATATTGCCATCGCCAATAACTTCGCCGTAAGCCGCAGCCCCAAGAATACCGCCAACAGGGCCCGACTCAACTAATGTTATTGGGTTGTCACGTGCAGACTTTAAGGTGGCAATGCCGCCATTAGACTGCATAATAAATGGGTCGGTTTTTAAGCCATTCGCCAGTAATTTCTTTTTCAATTTATCTAAATACTGCTGCGCCGGAGGCAAAACATAGGCTGATAATACCGTAGTGCTCGTTCGTTCATATTCGCGCCATTCGGCTGATATTTCATGTGAAGAAATAACATTAATTTCTGGCCATAAATTTTTCAGTGCCGCCACCAGTTTAATTTCATGTTCTGGATTTAAGTAAGCATGCAAAAAACAAACACCAATAGCTTCAACCTGTTGCGATTTAAAGTAGGCGACTAACTCAGGTAAGTGTTCTAAGTTAATAGGTGTAACAACATTACCTTTGTAATCAAGACGTTCTTCTATTTCTAAACGTAAATGGCGCTCAACAAAAGGATTAGGTTTTTGATAAGTATTATTGAAAATATCAGGCGTATTACCTCGGGCAATTTCTAAAACATCACGAAAGCCTTTTGTAGTGATCAAACCCGTTTTAACACCTTTTCGCTCGGTAATAGCGTTGATAACAACAGTCGAGCCATGAGCAAAAAAATCTACATCTGACAAATTAATATCTGCTTTTATAGCTGCATTGACTACGCCCTGTTCAAAATTTGGCGGCGTTGTATCACTTTTAACAGCTTTAACATTACCTTCATCAATATATACAAGGTCGGTGAACGTTCCACCAACATCTGTTGCGACTCTTACTGTCATAATTTGCACCTTACTTAAAAAGGTTAATTGAAAAAAAGTTTAAATTAACCTTATCTAGTTCGATATTCATAACCGAACTAGACATATAAATTTAAAAGAAAAATAGTCAGTACTTGATAATGAAATTACCACCAAGCACCGTTTGAGTAGCTACCTAATATGTAAGCAGCTAAATCTGGAGAGCTTTGCTCTTTTAGAAGTTATAACGCGCCTGCACACCCACTTGTCGTGGCTGATTTCGCATACGAATTAACGGGTTAAATAAGAATACGGTTTCTGGAGAAGCTTCATCAGTTAAGTTAGATGCAAATAATGAAACAGACCACTGTTCATTTTCAACAGCAATATTGGCATTTAAATAGGTATGAGTATCTGATTCACCGGTATCTTCATTGAAAATATCGAATGAACGCGGGCCAAGCGTATTAAATGCAAGACGGGTTTTTAGCATATAATCACCAAATAACTCTCTAGAGTAATCGATAGAGCCATTAAGGTTAAAGTCTGACACATAAGGCATGGTGCCACCTTCGGTCGCCGCTAAATCTCTGCCAGAAAGAATGTCGACACCTCGGTTTTTGGTAATTTCGTTATCAATTAAACCTAGACCAAAATTAATGCTTAAATTGTCTGTAATGGCGGCCGACATTTCTAACTCAAAACCATCAATCGATACTTTATCAATGTTCAAATTTTCAAGCGTGAATGTCTCGGGGTTTAAGCGGGTAAATTGAGCATCTTGTTGTTCAATATGGAACAGCGCCATGTTTAACCAAACTTTGCCGTCAAGCCACGTTGTTTTAATGCCTAGCTCGACAGTGTCTGATACTTCTTGATCATAGTTTCTAATAACAGACGGAGAATACTCATTGAATCCGCCAGATCTAAAACCTTTCGAATACGTTGTATAAAGTAAGTGGTCTTCAGTCATTTGCCAAGCAATTGAAGCTTTAGGTTGTAATTGGCTGAAGGTTTCGTTCGCTTTAGAAGCGTTAGGGGCTCTTTCATCAAATGCATCTCGCTCTTCAGAGTCATAACGTAATGCTAATGTTAGTTCTAAGTCATCTTTAATGTCATAGTTTGTTTGACCGAAAATCGCATACGCAGTGCTTTCTTGAATAGTTTTTTCACCTTCAAAGACTAACGAAGGATCTTGAGCAATATTCTCTTTTACATCTTGGTAAGTTACTCGCTCTGTAGGTGTTAAATCCCATACTTGATCATAAGATACTTCTCTATCTTTGCTTTCATAGTATGCGCCAAGCGCCCAACGAAAACGTTCTTCACCTGAAGATGTAAAGCGAGTTTCAAAACTCGTAGAGTCTTCCTCTATTGGATTTATTTGGGTAATAGGAAAGAAAAAATTGTCTTCACTGGCATCTTGATGAGTAAAGTCACCATCAGAGAAAAACATAATGTCTGAATCATTCGCTGATGCAATAAATACCAAGTCACCATAATCAGTTTCATGCTCAACTTTAGCTGAGACAGACCAAAGTTCAGACTCATCAAGCCCTACAGCATTAGCACCCGGTTTGATTGAAAAATTTTCCAGCTCATCTTTCGTCACAAATGCCATGTAATTACTCCCTTGAGTTTTCTTAGAGTAATTGCCGTGTAAAGTCAGGGTGGTGTAATCAGTTAAATAAAATTCAAGCATGCCTTGTGTGCCAAAAGCATCATCAACATAATCAACTTCTTCATTCAAAAAAGAATTATCAATTAAACCGTCAAAATCTTGATAGTTTGCTGAAAACCTAAAATAGGCTTTATCTTCAACAATTGGTCCACTGACGGCGACATTCACTTTTCTGTCATTACCTTGGGCGATTGATGCTTGTACACTTCCTTCAATTTCATCAGATGCTTGTTTAGTCACAATATTTATTGCACCGCCAATAGCATTTTTACCATACAAGGCACCTTGTGGACCTCTTAGTACTTCAATTCTTTCAATGTCGTGTAAGCCTTGGTTAATGAACTCTAAATTTGGCACCGTAATGCCATCAACCACGTAAGCTATAGGGGCTTCACCAACTTGTGGTGTTATCAGGCCACGCACCGTAACAAAATTGAGGCCTGAGCGGAAATTTGTTGATACATTTAAATTTGGGGTTAGCGCCGAAAAATCTTTAATAGAGGTTATGCGCGCAGCCTTTATATCTTCGTCACTAAAAACGGTAACAGAGTCTGGAATTTGTTGAAGTGTTTCTGTGCGTCCTCGGGCAGTCACAACAATTCTTTCAACGTCTTCTACATTATTATTTGTACTCTGTGCTTCTTCAGCAAATACGCTAGTACTTCCCGATATGGCAATGAATACAGCTAAGGTAACTTTCTTTGGAATAAACTGCTTGAATAGTGACATATAACTTCCCTCAAAATTAAGTGTTGGGCACTTTTTTTATATTTTTATAAGTACCAGTTATGTTTAACACTTTTAATATTACGTAATGACAAAAATAAAATTGACTCTAAAACGCTCAAAAAACGCAATATCTTTTGTATTTACAATCTAAAACTGCATATTTAACACTAAGCATTGTAACTTATTGAAAAAGGCTATTGTCCTTCTGGAAATATGGCTTATGGATGTTAATTCTGATCAATTTCAAAAGTTAAAAATGAATCACAGTGCCTTCGTCGCCACTTCTAGCCAAGCGCTATTGGTAGCATTGTCTAATACAGAAATGTGGCTATAAACCATTTGGTGATAATTATTCGACCAGTCATGTCACAATCAATGAGCATTGCTTTATCAATTAATTTTCGATCGAAAAGAACAAAAATTAACATTTCAAACAGTACAATTTTTAGTGCTGAACAATATACAATGCACACGAAGAAACAACTAAACACACTACATCTATACCTGTATTCAATGAGGGGCTTAATTTATACAAGCATGAGAATAATGATATACCCATGAAAAACATCAGCTTAACCACAGAGTAAAAAATAGTTCTTGAAGCCCTACATGATGCCAGTTGTGATGGTCGTATCGAATTAAGGCGGTATAACTTGCTCCAAAGGCTGGCCAACAGCGATGATTACTCAAGCATGATGATTTCATGAAATGAGTATTGTTTGACATAGTGAAGATTTTGTAACTAAAGATAAGTTAGCCCAGGAAAATGGCGACTCCCGCTCTATTTGAGTCAGATACAACCAGATGAAGTAGTTGCTCATATTATGCTAAACACTTATCGCTATTGTTATGAAGTCATTGAGTACATATAGAAAACACATGAAATTCGTTCTTCTATATCAGGTTTGAATAAATGGCTGCATCAACACCACTTTGGCTACAAGTATCCCAAAGGTGTCCCACATAAGTTCAATGGGTTGTCATCACGTACCTGACCTAAAAGATTTGAGCTTAGCACACAGACTAAGCTTGAGCGGTTTAGAATGGGTGCCCTGTTAATTCACTGTTAATTCACTGTTAATTCACTGTTAATTCATGATGAAATAAAAGTAAATATTAAACCTGAACGGCTTATCCAGCGTTCTAACACTTTAGACCGAAGCTTAAACAGAAATTTAAGCAATAATTAAAAAGATTCAAATCAAGGTGCCACTTTCTCTATAATGTTATCAAGCCCACACTAACAAAATTACGACACTGGCAACGATCAGCGCCATTCCTACATATTCGATAGCTGATATTTTCTCTTTGAAAATACGATAAGTGATAAACAAAGTAATAAAAAACTCTACCTGGCCTAATGCTTTAACATAAGCTGCGTTTTGAAAACTTGCCGCAGTAAACCAACCAATTGAGCCTAAAACACTTGTAACGCCAACAAACAAGCATAAGCGCCATTGTCTCAACATAACTTGTATTTGCTGTTTATCTTGCAAATAAACATAGACAACAGAAAATAGTGTTTGCACAGTGATCATAAAAGTTAACGTAACTGCAGCACTCAATAATAAATCGGTGTTAAGTGCTAAGCTCGACTGACGAATAAGCAATGTTGTTACCGCTAAACCTAAGCCAGCAGCTAAACCAAAACCAGCGCCTGGGTTTTGAAAAACATCTTTATAAGTAAACTTAACTTTAGAAACTAGCAAAACACCGACGACACCAATAACGACTGAAATCCAGCCTAAGGCAGTCAAACTCGCTGAAAAAAGCAAAGCGCCTAATACAGCCACTTGAATCGCTTCTGTTTTAGCTAAGCTGGTCGCCACTGCAAAATTTCGATATTTAAACGCGGCCACTAAACATACGGTACCAATAATTTGCATCACACAGGCAATCATTGCGTATTGTATGAATGTAGTATTAAGAGCCGGCATCGACAGCTGACGGTAATCTAACATCCACCATAAATATAGCCATGCAAAAGGCAGAGCATAAATGTAGCGAACGCCCGTGGTTGCCATGGCATTTAAATGTTGCGTTAGTTGCTTTTGCCCAGCGGTACGAATGGCTTGCATCAAAGCGGCAAGTAATGTGAAATAAATCCAAATTTCCACGTAAGATCCAAGTATCAATACATTTGTGGTCACGATTGTATGGCTTGGCATTTTTAAAAACCATAGATTAAATTATATATCTACTATCAACACTCCTAATGCTCTCTTTCTACCTATCAACTTTACCTCTCCACCTTCGACAGCTTAACCAAACTTTAGTCCAACTGAGAATACATCAAGCTTAAACATTAATAACTGGTCTAATCTGTTGAGCTTTCGGCAAGAACAAGGTAGCTTAAAGATCACATCATTACCTTAGTATTTTTTATGCTCAAATTACATAGCTTGAAAGGTTATATTCAGAACATTTATTTAGCCGAATACAACGATAAGTTTTTATTACTTGATGGCTGTTGCCGCGCTGACATTCCGCTTTTAGAGAACTTTATCGGCAATGAACTAAAACGCTCAATGTCTGAATTAGCCTTAATTGTTGTGACGCATATGCACCCGGATCACGCAGGTGCCGCACAAGCATTACGTAAAAAATATGGCTGTAAAATAGCCGCCGCCAATGTTGCCGGGCAATGGTATTCAGGAATTGACGGTAAGTTAATGCACTTAACCGATATGCTACTGACGTTGTGGGTGGCAAGTCGCAAGAAAAAGCCGAAGAAATTTATCTATTATTCAAGTGTATTAACGCCTGATTATTATCTTACTGATCAGCAGTTTTTACCCGGGTTTGATGATTGGCAGGTGCATTTTTCGCAAGGACATACTGACCGAGATATTTCTTTACATCATCTAGCCAGTGAACAAATTTATGTTGCCGATTTAATGGTAAAAGTCAGGGATGCCTTTATTCCGCCTTACCCCGTTTTTTATCCAAATCGCTATCATCAGTCACTGATAAATATTAAGGCTTTGAATGTAAAGTATATACTTTTAGCACATGGCGCTAAAGTGAAATTAACTGAAGTACAATGGCAACACTTGATAGCACTAGCACCAACCAAACCGGTTACGCATTGGCGTTCAGTAAAAACAAAACTGAAACGAGTGTTATTAAACAAATAATCTAAACTCGGGTTAAATAAGCTTAGGAAGGTAATGCAAGCTGCAAAGCATGCTGGTCATGCTTTGCAGGGGAGCATTTTAGCTCTGATAAATCCAAGCTAAAAATGACTTTGAATCATTTACGTTAATAAATTGGATAAATTTTGTGCCTTGCTGATCGGTCACTGAAACATTGTTTTTGTTAACAGAAATTGATCGAACTGGCGATGCGATCGAATAGATCGTACCTTGGTATGTATATGACATAATAAACTCTTTTAATGTGCGTAAAAACGCATGAACAAAAGCTATATTATTGTGTAGTGGAACTTTTTTATTTGAAAAATAACAACTTTTTACGAGATAACGCTCGAAAAATCAGACAATAATCTAAGCTTAATAAATTAAGTGATGACTAACTGTGAAAGGGAAAGGCAAACACGATTTTATAAATAATCGGCTAAATAAACTAGATGGGAATAATTAACGTCGCCACTATAGGGTTAATTTCATAGGAAGTAAACACTTAAATAGCAATTTAAGTGTTTATATTAATTTAGTTGAGTAAAACTTTTCCTGACAAGCACTCAAATTATGCTGTATTTTCATTATAATAACTTGCTGAGCGGTAACTAAGTTAGCGTTTTTAACCAAGCAATTGCATCGGTTTCATTATCAAATGTCTCACTTTTTTGTTCACCCCTAGAAGGGCTGTACATATTGATAATATCCAAGGTGATCATAGAGTTAATGACCATTGCTTTAGCAAGTAGATTCTGACTGTTTAGCCATTTATTATAATCTTCAAGCTCTTTATATGCTTCTGGAGTTCCACCCATCAACTCCAATAGATTGATTAAAATGGAAAAGTTTTGCCCATCAAGTTGAGTAATAATTTGTTTTATACCGTCGGTATATTCCTGGGCACCATACTCATTAAAAGCACCTTTAAGTTTTGCAATGATAATATTTTCATTCTGCAGGAAGATAGATACTTCCCCATGCGCGATTACCATATCTACTTCTCGTCTGACATCGGTATTTAAATTTAACCTTAGCATATTCCAAATTATTAACATAAAAATTTGATAGCGATAATTTACAGATTAAGCTCTAGGCTTAAATCAAACTATATCGAATAGTTGACGTATTGTTACTGAAAAAACGATATTAGTTACCACCAACGCATAAAGTTCAGGTATCGCGTGCCAAGCGAAGGTTAACATCCCTATAATACTATTACGTATTCTTCCCATTTTTGCTTAAGCTAGCTTCCCTCTTCCTCTTTTTACAGACAATTTTTAATTAGCATTAGCACTAAAGTGTTAATACTTTCTATTTAATACTTATTGTCGATTGTGAAACTTTACTTTATTAGCGATATTAACTACATAGGTCAAAAAACTATCTATAGATACCGATCAAAATAAAGGCGGATATGATTAATTCAGTCGCCTAGCTAAACTTAAAGCTAGCGTTGTTAACCACCATTTGGCTAGCTTGACTTTGCCTTTATTCTACGGCCTTGTGTAAACCATAGCTCTCACTGTCGGGGGTTGCTCATAAAGTGGCAAAATAATTATTATTCATCTTCTTATCAAGTAAATTTTGGAGTATTACTTATTAATATTTTCTCTAATTTTAGTATTAAGTTCCGATTAATCGCTATGTCGACTATTTTAGTCAGTATTGTGCTCATAGCTAAAGGAGCTTATGATTATAAAATGGTAAAGTCGTCCATATTAGCTGAAGCCAATAAAAGCATTTTTTTAGTGTCCGAAAGATTAAAACTGAACTTACCGGCTGCGATATGGATGGACTTATCAGAACAAATAATCAAAATAGGATCTTCTGAATTACAAAGCCCTTATGTTTACGGTATTGAAATTAAAACACTCGATGGTGAAGTTAAATATGCCAAACATACTCAAGGAATAAAGGGCGCAGAGATAAAGCACCCGCTGGTTTATAATGAATACGAAGAAGAAAGTATTGTCGGTGACATTGTCATTAGCATTGACCAACAAGAAATTAATACCAAAATGCAGGCAGCGTTAATACAAATAATTATCGGTGTAGTATTAGTAGACGTTTTACTTGTACTTATCTTGTTCATACTTACCCGTGTCATTGTCACAAATCCATTAAACAAAGTTATTCTCGCAGTAACCGATATTGCCCATGGAGATGGCGATTTAACAAAAAGGTTAGCCATACATACTCATGATGAGATGGGCACGTTAGCGGATCAAATTAATCATTTTTTTGATAAAACACAGGCCATGATTAAAACCATTATCACGACAACAGAAGTCATAAGTGATACTTCAAGTGCGGTAAAGTCAGACGTTAGTAAAGCTAATGCCTTGTTTGAACAGCAATATATTGAAATAGACATGCTGGCAACTGCGATTACTGAAATGGCAGCCAGTACCAAAGACATCTCTTTAACCTCTCAACAATCATCACAATCATCATTTGAGGCAAAAGAGCAGGCTAATGAAGTTGGCCTGGTAGTCAACAAATCGATGTCATCGGTTAATGAGCTTTCTTCTGATTTAGAAAATGCCAGTCAAGTGATCAGTGTGCTAGCTATAACCGTTGATAAAATGGTCAGTGTTATTGATGTTATTAAAGCTATCGCAGAGCAAACAAACTTATTAGCGTTGAATGCTGCTATTGAGGCGGCACGAGCTGGCGAGCAAGGGCGTGGCTTTGCGGTGGTTGCCGATGAAGTTAGAGCACTAGCAAGTCGAACTCAGCAAAGCACTGAAGAAATCAGCCAAATGATCGCTGAATTACAACAAGGCACTATATCGGCAGTACAAGTTGTACAAAACAGTAAAGGTAAAGGCGAAGAAACTACCGCAATGATGCTGCATTCAGTTGAATTTATTGCAAAGATCATTTCCGCAAGTGATGATATTAATAATACATCTTTACAGATTTCTACAAGCGTACAAGAGCAAAGCAATGTTACTGCTTCTTTAGACGTTAATATCAATGGTATTGTTAGTAATGGTCAAGAAAGCAATCAGCTGATAAATCAAATCAAAGTTAAAGCGAGTCAGTTAGATGACCATGTTAATAATCTACAAATGTTAACGAACCAATTTGAAGTGTAAATGCAATTAATTTAAGAAGCAGTGATATGTTTTTTAAAAATATCACTGCTTCTAATAAAGATTCCCCTTTAAACGCAATAAGAATAACTATTGCTTACACGTTAAGGGTTAGGTTAATTTTTTATGCAGAAAATAAGTTCAGCGATGCTATTTTTTATCCGCTCATGAAAAGGCTATACCCGTGAGGCATCAAAATGCAGTTTCATGGGTATATACTGTGAACTAACTCACCAAATACAACCTAGCGAACTATTTAGCATGATAACGATAACAGTCTGCTAATTCACTGACACCAAGACCGCTTTGTTTTTTAACTTCTATTTGTACATCAATACGTTTTTTCAAGGCATCAACATGACTGATCACGCCAATCATTTTGCCGCTAGCATTTAAAGAATCCAGCGCTGATAAGGCGGTTTCTAGGGTGTCGTTATCTAAAGTACCAAAACCTTCATCCAAAAATAGTGAATCGATACTGGTTTTCGCACTGACCAAATCAGATAACGCTAGAGCTAATGCTAAACTGACTAAAAAGCTTTCACCGCCTGATAAAGTTTTAGTATCTCGCACACTATCGGCTTGCCAAGTATCAAGTACTTCTAAGGCTAAATTATCTGACTGTTGACGCTGTAATTGATAGCGGCCATGTAAACGATTAAGTTGTTGGTTGGCCAGATAGACTAAATGTGACAACGTTAAGCCTTGGGCGAAGCGTCTAAACTTAGCTCCATCTTTAGCGCCAATTAAGCCATTAAGATGCGAAAGATCGTCTAGTTCGGCTTGTTGTTTAACAATGTCAGCTAGCACACTTTTTTGCTCTTCACGTTGCTGTTGATCTTGGCTTACTTGCTGACTTAACTGCCCTTGACGAACCTGTAACTGTTTTAATATTTGTGTGCAAATCGCGGCTTTATTATCAAAAGCGGTAATGTCTAGCTGATCATCTATCTCAACACGCTGTGTGAACAATAAATCTTTCAGTATTTCATCATGACTCTCGACGACATTGCTCTCATCACTTTGCAGTCCATCAACCAATTGATTGCTTTGTTCTTGTAACTGCGCTTTATCTTGCCCAAGTTGTAATAATTGTTGCTGCGCTTGCTGCAATTGCGCCTTGGCTTGTTGCACTTGCTGTTCAATCGTTTGTTGTATTTCTTTTAAAGCTTTACGTTGCTCTAAGGTTAATAACGCAGCTTTAAAGTCAGCTTCGGTTGCGAACTCACTGTCAGCGAGTTGCGTTTGCCAAACTTGATTAGCGGACTGTTGTTGTGGCGTTAGACGATTGATCGCATCAACATTGCCATGTAGTTTACCTGCGACATTTTGTTGTAAGCTTTTCTGCTCGTTAAGTACATTTTGATGCCCAAGCAATGTTTGTTCTTGCGCTTGTTGTTGTTGCTTTAATTGTTGACGCACTTGCTGAACATCTTGCTCGGCAAATAAGCTATGGCGTTTAACTTTTTCTTCATTAAGTTGCTGCTCTAACGCGCTCAACTCTGTTTTCAAGTTTTGTTCAGAGGCGTTTAACTGCTCAACTTTGTTATCGATTATTGCCCGTTGTTGCTGTAATTGCTGTAGTTGTTCATTATCAATGCTGACCGCACTTAATGCCGTTTGATAAGCACGACTTTGCTGCTCAAGCTCATTTATCCATGTTTGCTGCAATTCTACTAAAGCATTAAATTGTTCTTGTGCAGCATCAGTTTGTGTTGCATCTACATCGGTTTGATTAAAAACAGTAAAACAATCAGGCAAAGTCAGATGACTCGCTTGCACCAAGGTGCTTAACTTTTGCCATGCTTGCGATATTTGCGTTAATTTAAGTGTCAGACTTTGCTTGTTTTGCTCAGCTTGTTGTTGAAACTGCTTAAGTTGTAGCGTTTGATTTTGGCGCTGATTAGACAACGTTAACAGCTGTTTTTCTTGCCCGGTCAGCAATGTTACCTGCTGTTGCTGAGCCTGCTTTAATTGCTGTAGTTGGCTATTGGCATTATTGAGTTGTTCAAAATGTTGTTGACGAGCCTGAATATGCGCTTCTATTTGCGCAAATTCAGATAGCTCAACATCAAGCGCTAATAACGTGCGTTGTGCAAGCCATTGCTGCGCTAAATATTGTTGTTCTTGTTGTTTTACGGCTTGGTTTTCGCCAACAAAATTAAGCTTTTCTTTTAAGCGGTCTTGCGCAGACGATAAGGTTTTTCCTTGCTGTTCAAGTTGTTCTAAGGCCAAGGTTAATTGTTTTAGTCGACTTTGTTGTTCATTTTCAGCACCGCTGTTAGCACTAAGCACCTGATAATCACCAATAGCAGGATGTTGCTGCGAGCCACATAACGGACAAGCTTGGTCCGTTTTTAAGTTTGCTCTATGTTCACTTAACGACATAATGGTTTTTTGTTGTTCAACAATTAATTGCACATCAGTCAATTGCACTTTTTGCTGTTTATATTGTGCTCTTAATGGCTGTAATTGCTCGACTATGCTGACTAATTGCTGATTATCGTCATTCAGCGTTTTATCAATATCTTGTAATTCTGTAGCTAACGTTTGATAACGTCTGGCATTTTGCATCACTTGCGCTTGTTCGGTAACCATTGACTGCATATTATGCAACTGCTGATTAAGCGCTTGTTCATTTTGACATTGATGTTGTGCTAATAACTGACTTATTGCGTTTTCTTTCGCCGTAAGCAGTACTTGTTGCTGTTTAAATTCAGCGTCAAGCGTGGAAAATTGTTGTTCATCTTCAGCCATGGCATGAGTTAATGCTTCAGCTTGCTTTTGTAGCGTTGCATCTTGCGCCTGTAACTCAAAACTCAATTGTTTCTCATTAACCATTTGCGCGTGCATATTACGCCATAATGGTAAATGCTCAGGCAATGGTGCCAAGTGCTCTTGCTGCCCGATAAATGCTTTGGCTTGGTCAATTTTTTCTTGCTGAATTTGCTGTTGATTCAACAGCTGTTCGGCTTCTTTTTTTGCTTGTTGCGCGACTTCACTCGCGTTTGTTAAGCGACTAATTTGTTGACCTTGTTGTTCGGTGAGTTGAGAAATTTTGCTATCTAGTGGCAACACTTGTTCAACAATTAATTGCTCTGTCGCTTGTTGCTCTTTGACAAGTACATCATGAGTTAATGAAAACTCCGCTAGTGTTTGCTCTGCAACACTAACCTGCTCGGCACTTTGTTTCGCATCTTGCTCAAGAACTTTAGCCTGCTCATTAAGCTCAGTAAGCTGTTGATTCAAATGACTGAGCTGTTGATACTCAGCACGTAAATTCTCAGCAGGCTCTGACAATGCTAAAGCGTGTAATTGAGCCTCATGCTCGCAATGCAGTTGTTGCGCAGTTTGCTCTTGTTGCTCGGCGTGTAATTTTTGCTTATTGGCTTGCTGAACATTCACTAACCAATGTCGAATATGCTGCCAATGCGTTATCTGCGCTTCGAATGGCTGTTGTTGTGCGCTAACTTTTTCTAGTTCGCTATCAATAGCTTGTTGCTGCTCAGGCGTTAGTAACTGCAGGCCTGAGTTTTTCGCTTGTAGTAGCTTTAATTCGTTACTTGCGTCTTTGTGTTGTTCAAATACGGCTTTGGAAATATCACCATAAATTTCACTACCGGTCAGCTCTTCTAATAAATCGGCGCGTTCATTCGCCGGAGCATTTAAAAATGCCGCAAACTCTCCTTGCGATAACATCATCGACTTTCTAAAACGAGAAAAATCTAAGCCAGTGATCCGAGCAATTTCATTTCGAATATCAGAAACTTTAGTGGCAATTACGTCCGCTTCTCCTGCGGATTTTTCATCCATACTCTCAAGGCTAACGTCACCGTTCGCCTTTATTTTCGCTAATTCAGCGGTTGGCTTTTGTAAATTACCGTCAACACTGTTTTTGGCACGACGCTGGCTCCAAAAAGCACGATACGCTTGACCTTTCACCTCAAATTCAACTTCGGCCAAACAGCTCGTAGTATGGCGAGTCATTAACTGATTTTGTTTATCCGAAATCGTTAAACGTGGCGTTTGATGATACAAGGCTAAACACATAGCATCGAGTATGGTCGTTTTACCGGCACCGGTCGGGCCAACAATGGCAAATAACGCACTGGTGTCGAAAGGCGATTGGGTGAAATCTATTTTCCAATGACCTTTTAGGGAATTAATGTTTTCAAAGCGTAATGATAATATTTTCATTATTTCTGCTCCGTTTTGGTATCAGAGCTATTATCTATGATGCTATTTAGTTCTGGAGAATGCGCAGCAGAGCTGGCAAGTTGGGTTTGCTCGGCAATATCGAGATATAAACTATTTAAACGCGTTCTGCGCTGTTGTTGCTCATCACTTTGCCAAGACTCTAGCTCCATGCGAGCATCGAAAACATCTTGTACGCTCAATTCACTTAAGGTGATTTTTTTCTCGTGACTGGGCATTTCTAAACGAGATTTTTTACTGCGTCTGACTAATAAAACCTCTACCGGTAACTCTGCAATTATTTGCTCAATGCGTACACTTAAATCTTGTAAATATTCTGCACTTTCAATTTCTATATCGAGCCAGATATTCTCTTTTCGCTCACTATGGTTGGCTTCGACAACGGCCATAATATTGTCAGTTAATGTTTCTAGTTGAGTTTTAACCATCGCCAAGGCTTGAAAACACGGCACAGGACATAATTCAACATCGCTAAGTTCACCATTTTTAAACTCAGCAATAACAATACTCTTTTCGGTTTTCGCTTCGTCAAAACTTAAAGCAATCGGTGAGCCGCTATAGCGAATATGTTCGCTCTTAGTCACTTTTTGTGGTCGGTGAATATGGCCTAAAGCAATATAGTCGGCTGCTGGAAACTCACTGGCAGGAAAGGCTTCTAAAGTACCAATGTAAATATCACGTACTGACTCGCTAAGCGATGCACCAATGGTGGTTAAATGTCCGGTGGCAATAATCGATAAGCGCGTATCTTCAGCTTGATTTTCAACTGACAAAGTCTGTGCTTGGCTAAATAATGTTTGATAATGGCCGGTGATCGCTTGTTGCAACGAACGTTGTTTTTCACTCGCTGATTGCCCAGCATAACTTTTGACAATATCGCGCGGTCGAATAAAAGGAATCGCGCAGATCACCGCTTGCTGCTCGGTTTTCAGGCTATTTAGCACAAATACTTGCTCGGCCATATTATCACTGACCGCAGAAATAACGCGAGTAGAAAGCTGCTGAAGTAAATTCTGCGACTCTGACAACATAGCAACCGAGTCATGATTACCTGCTAACACCACTAATTGGCAATTGGCCTGATGTAACTTAGCGATGAAATCAAAATACATTTCACGGGCATAACTTGGTGGTGTGCCCGTATCGAAAATATCACCGGCGACAATAATCGCGTCAATCTGCTGACTTTGCGACTGCTCAATAAGCCAATTCAAGAATTGTTGGTGTTCAGGCGCACGACTTTTGCCGTAAAAATGTTGGCCTAAGTGCCAGTCAGAAGTGTGGATAATTCGCATAATGTACGTGCACGCCAAAGTCATAAAAATCAAAGTGATTATTCTACCGACTCTACGGCGAGCTTACTACTAGGCAGCTCAGAAAGCTTAGAAATATAGCTATCTAAAATCATCAACTATACTGCCAATATATAAAAAATATCTTCATGAATGCATATTTATATCAAGTCTATTAAGTTTCACTGAGTGGGAAGAAACTTAGTCGAATGGGTATTAAATTAACAACAGAGGAACCTACTATGGAAAATCAAATTGTTTGGGTGGATATCCCGGTGATAGATTTAACCCGCGCCATTGAGTTTTATGGCGCTTTACTTAACGGTGAAATTAAAAAAGAAGAATTTGAGCATTTTACCTTTGGCATATTACCGCACGCAGAAACCAATGTTTCCGGTTGTTTAGTGCCCTCACCTCCAGAGCAAATATTTACCTCAGGTCCGCTGATTTATTTTAATGTTAATGGTCGACTGGACGATGCGATAAAGCAATCGGAAATGCACGGCGGCCGTTTGGTTGAAGAAAAACTATCTATGGGGGGTCATGGTTTTCGCGCCATAATTCATGACTCTGAAGGTAACCGCATTGCGCTTCATAGCAATACACCTTAACTTAAAATTGATTATTCAAGCTATCAGTAAAAACTCACTTGCAATTTCTGATAGCTGACCACGTCAAACTCACAACTCCCCCAGCTTGTTGTTAAATATTTTTATTAAGACACTTAATTAAATGCAAATGAGTACAATTATCATTTGCATGAGAGAGGAATTCTAATTACACTTAAATACAAAGACAACTCATTATCATTACACTTTAGGTTTTTATGAAAAAATTCACCATGGTAACGCTATTTTTTGTCAGTGCAGTAGCATTAGCAGACGAAAACAAAAGCATCACGCCCAACGCAGAAGATTACTTAGCACAACAACAAAAAATTACTGAAATTGAACAGCAGTTAATGGCTTTAAAAGCACAATCAGCAACAATGCTAGCAGCACAAAAATTAGCTAACACTGAATCAACAACCGAAAAAGTCCTGAAAAATCAGCCATTGCAAGCCAATAAAAACTGGCAAATAAAGTCTTACGGTAGTGTCAGATATAAAAACGAAGAAATATTTAGAAATACCCAAGATTTAGATCCAACCCGACGTGCTAGTACCGATCTTGAGAGAGTCGTGCTTGAATTAAGTTACGATTTTACGCCGCAATGGCAGGTGGAATTAGAGCTTGAATATGAACATGGCGGTACCGGTGTCACGCTCGAATACGATGGCTTCGAAGAGTTTGGCGAATTTGAAAGTGAAATAGAAGCTGGTGGTGAAGTTGTGGTTGAAAAGCTACAAGTTCGTTATCAAGCAAATAAACATCTAGCCGTAAAAATGGGCCGAATTTTTGTCCCTGTCGGCTTAGGCACTGATTTACACCAGCCTCATCAATATATGACTGCTGAACGTCATTGGAGTGAGGCAAGCATAATCCCACAAACGTGGAATGAAACGGGTGTTAACGTTATTGCTAATTGGCAGGACTTTACTGCACAAGCACTATTAACAACCGGATTAAACTCAGAATATTTCAGAACATATCAGTGGGTTGCTACTGGGCATCAAAAACGCTTTGAGCAAGTAAACGCTGATGACTTAGCGTTTACTCTTCGTTTCGATTACGGTGATGTAAAAAAAGATAACGGCGTAGGCGTTAGTTATTACACCAGTAATACAACAGGCAATCGTAATAACCAAAACAATATTACTGGTGACGGAAATTTACAAATCTTTGGCCTACACGGCGCATGGAGCATAGGTAACTGGGTAGCACGAGGACAATATTTATTTGGCCAATTGGACGACAGTGAAGCAATCACCCTTGCCAATAAAACCACACCAGGGTTAAAGCCTGGCAACTTCTCACAAGTAGGCAGTGAATCAGAATCAGCTTTCGTGGAATTAGGCTACAACGCACAAGAATTATTCGGTTTGTCATCGCCGCTGCGTATTTTTGGTGCTTTTGATTACGCTAATCCGATCAAAAAAGTCGCAAATGGCATAGCAACACCTCGCTTTGATAAACAAGAGCTATCGCTAGGTATTAATTACTTCCCTATTCCTGAACTCGTATTGAAAGTGCAAGTTGCCGAACAGCAATATGCCCAAGATAATATTGATAACACTCGTTCGGTGGCACTATCTTTAGGCTATTTCTTTAGTATTTAAGCACGCCTTATAGCTAGAAATTAACATAAAAAATCAAATAAAAACAACAGCAAAAATAATGTATTAAACTTTTAAACAGGACTTAACTATGTATTTAAAAAAATCTCTCTTAGCAGCAACCTTATCGGCAATAATCTTATCAGCTTGTGGTGGTGGTTCATCTTCAAAAGCGGTAATAGAAACGCCAGTCGTTGATACGGGCTTCTCATTTACCGCAACTGAAATGATCACCAATTTAACCAATGACGTGATAGTTAACGGTTACTTATCGTTAAGCACTAAGGCTGACAATTTCCATTTAGCAGCGTTAACTTTAATTAATAACCCTACAGAAGAAAATTTAGCTGCAGCCCAACAAACTTGGCGTGATGTTCGAATTCCTTGGGAGCAAGGTGAAGCACATATATTTGGCCCTGTAGATGCGCTTTCAATTGATCCACATTTAGATACTTGGCCATTAAATACCAGCGATTTACAAGCCTTATTGGCGTCTCAGTCTGGCTTTACTGCTGAGCAAGTTAAGTTATTCAATGATGACGTTCAAGGCTTTCACACCATGGAGTTTTTATTATTTGGTGATGGTGTAGCAGACAATGAAAAAAACATCAGCGAAATGACCGCACTAGAACGTGAATACTTAAGCGCTACCGCAGAAGTATTTACCGAATATGCCAAGTCATTGGCTGATGCTTGGACCGTATCTTATGATCCAAGTGACAGCAATTCACCAGCCTACAAAGATTTACTTTTAACGCCAAACAATGATGTTTATGCATCTGAGCTGGGCGTAGTAGAAGAGTTAATCAATGGCATGATCGGCATAATTGATGAAGTAGGTAATGGTAAAATAGCCGAACCTTTTGGTACTAACTTAACAGCAACAGATACTTCATTAGTCGAGTCACAATATAGCTGGAACTCGTTGGCCGATTTTTCTGACAATATACAAGGCGTACAAAACGTTTATCGTGGCGAATTTGTTAATGGCGCAGATAAACAAGGTCTTATCGACTTTGTTAACGCGGCAGACTCTGAGTTAGCAAGTAAAATTGATGGTCAAATCAATGACGCTATCACAGCGATCAAAGCAATTGCTGGCGATAATAACCTACCCTTTAGACAAGCAATTAATGACGCAGACGCTCGTATTCGAATTCAAAGCGCGATTGACTCGCTATCACTAGTTCAAGCTTCATTTGAAGCTGATGTTTTACCACTGTTGTCACAATGGAAACAAAGCTAAAAAACATTATTCAATAACTGACCATAATTTTTACTGAGGTTTATTCTCTCTATAACTTCAGTAAAGCTTTCAAGTGCATGGACGCACGTATTTATTGGTTTATTGCACTCAATAAAAGTTAATACTAATGACAAAAATTAATCATAAAACAACAACACAACGACCGAGATTGTTACTAAGGCATTTTGCGTTAGTACTGAGCATTTCACTTACGGCTTGTGGCGGCGACAGTGCTAAAAGTACTGAAACACTACCAACAACTCCTGAAACTGTCTACCCTGATTATGCTCTAGCGCTGTTATTAGGGGGTAATGCTACCGCGGAGAATGCCAGTGATTCAGGTCATGGCTTTTCAACACCTATCCCCACTTTGACCGAAGAAGAGTTAACTCGTCACCTTATTGGCGATACCCACTTTGAAACGTCATTTACCACAGCCCCTAATAATGCCCACCCTGAACTCGATGGTTTAGGACCTGTATTCAACAATCAAGATTGTAACTCATGCCATCAACGTGATGGACGTCCGGCCACATTATCAGTGCCAGACCAAGAACAACGACTGCTTTTAGGCGCTAATGCGGGAATATTCTTACGCATTAGCCTTGAAGATGGTCAGTGTGATGCACCTTCAACAGAAAACAGCTATTGTAAAAACACGCCGGTTGATGACTTTGGCACACAATTATTTCACCGTGGCGTACTTAAAGCTCGTGATGATTGGCAAGTAAACCCTTTTGTAGGCCAAGCAAATGTTTTCTTATCATACGACTATCAGATTGAAACTTATGCTGACGGCGAAACAGTCACCTTGAAAAAGCCAATATTTGATATTGAAGCACCTTATGATGTCAGCCTAGAAAATAGCTTAAACAGTATTTTGTTACAAAGTAATGTCCGTTATAGTCCAAGAAACGGTATGCCCATTTTTGGTTTAGGTTTACTAGAGTTAATCGCAGAAGACGATATATTAGCGTTAGTAGATGAAAATGACGCTGATCAAAATGGTATTTCTGGTCGTGCCAACTGGGTTTTTGACGCGGTAAAAGATCAAGCCGGCGAACAACCGCCAGTATCTTTAGGACGATTTGGCTGGAAAGCCAGTACACCTAGCGTTAGAGTTCAGTCGTTAGGGGCATTACGTGGCGATATGGGAATAACTAATCCGTTATTTCCTGAAGAAAGCATTGCCAATACGGCAATGCATGAAAGCTACTTAACACGTACAGGCTTTGTTGATACTGGGGTTGATGAGTCAGGCCAAACCGAAGCTTCGGCAAGCTTTGCTGATGACGTAGTTTTTTACGCAGAAACCTTAGCAGTACCAGCACGACGTAATATTGATAATGAAGACGTACTCAACGGTGCTTTGTTATTTCAACAAGTCAACTGCACCGGCTGTCACACCCCTCAATTTATCACCCAAACCGGTGCTGTTTTTATCGGGGGGCGAGCAGCACCCGAGGCAATAAAAGGACAAACAATTTACCCCTTCACTGATATGTTGCTTCATGACATGGGGGAAGACTTAGCCGATAATCGACGTGACTTTATGGCTACAGGTAATGAGTGGAAAACCCGCCCATTATGGGGTATAGGCTTAACTAAAACAGTGAACCCTGCAGCCGGTTTTCTACACGATGGTAGGGCTGATAATATTGAAGAGGCAATTTTATGGCACGGCGGTGAAGCACAAAGCAGTAAAGCTGATTTTATGGCTTTAACTAAAACAGAACGTGCATCACTGGTGGCTTTTGTTATGTCGCTATAAATTAAGATTATCAACAGAAAAAGCGCTGTTCATTACCATAATCGACAGCGCTAACTTAACAAGCAGATAATACTCGTGCTCTGAGCAATACATTTTACCATTCTAAATATTCTAGGCATTCACCTGTCCTTAATAGTCATTAAAACAATAAATTCCTGCTCATGTTACATGCCCTACCACGTTATAGTTAAATAGCAATCTCATGACAAATCATAAAATAAAAAAAACAAGCTATCTAGAAAAACCAAAGAGCAGTAATTGTTTTTTATCACCGCTAGGGCTCGCGTATTTATGGTAATTAAAGACTTAAAATAGCGCGAAATAATTCAACATCTCGAGCATTTTCAGTTGAGGAGTTAAAAGTGTGAACTAGCGAATTAAGCGCAGTATTGCTTTAAATTCAGCAGATCTACAATCTGCCACTAGCTCATACAGGCACATTTCTAAGCCCGTAATATCAATAGCTTTATTCATCAATCGACTTATACCAAGTTGCTTATTGGCCAAGGTGCGGGAAGATACACAATCACTAACTAACTGTACGTTATAACCACGTTCCGACAAGCCGAGTGCTGTTTGATATGCACAAATATGCGCTTCAATACCACAAACTAGCCATGTATCAACGTTTTCAGCTTTAACCGCAGCAATAAAATTAGCCTCTTCGCAGCCATTAAATGTAAATTTAGTGATTGGGCTAATACTGCTTAACAGCGAGTTTATTTCATTAACAGTGCCACCAAGCTTTTCGGGATTTTGCTCAAGACAAATAATGGGTAACTTTAGTGCTTGCGCTCCCTTGATCAGCTTTTCACAATTCGCAATTAACACCTCGCTATCATAAACTAAGCTAGCGAGCTTTCCCTGAATATCCACCACAATAAGACCCGTATTTTTTTTATTTAACATGCTATAGCTCCTGAAACTGAATTAACGCCCTCTTTAAACTTTTTCCACAAAGACGACCTAATTTAGACGTGAATTTATCTTAATAAATAATCCAACTTGCCACCATAGAAGTCATAGATACTTTAAAATAAAGTATCAGTAAAAACTAACACTTCACTTTATTATCCATTGCTCTACTATGTATAAACAAAATCAGGATAAATTAAGACCATACATTTTCACTTATTATGAAAGGATCTATAATCCATTCGCTCTTATAGTGCAAAACCAATTCGTCACTCACATGACTTTAATCAATTGGTTTTACCTTTACCTGGTGTCATCAATATACGTGTGGGCAGCTTCAATGGTAAGGCTGTGCCTAGTGAATGTGTTGTAGTAAAAGCTAATGAAGAACACTTGTTGCCTCTAAACCTTTTAAATTTCACTGAGTGGGAAGAAACTTAGGAAAATTGGTATAATTCAGCTGTTATTATAGAACAGTGGCCAAATTAACTATGCTACTATGGGGTAACTGAATTTAGATGACTAGGTCATATAGAGGTTTAGCGTATTGTGAATCTGTAATGAACTATTGCTGGTGGATAATCCCTAGCAAACAGGTTGTTTGAAAAATTTCCATGCCGTACGGCAAACACATATGTACCATTACCGCGCACTGTGACTGATTCAGAGGCTTTAACAATCTCCTCATTTACCAAGTAAGCTCCTTTTAGCCCTTTAAGATTAGCTATGTAAATATTTCTTTCGTATTCCTTTAAAGGCGCTATGAAAAAATCTACTGGCTGACCATTCAAAGATACAATATCGACTGAAACCTGTTTACTGCCATTTACATTAAAGGTAATGCGACGATGCTCTTTTTCTCCAACACTCACTTCTTTTTCCGTGGTTTGCCCTACTGGTCGTTGAGAAGAGCCTCCACCACCATTAAGTGGAACATCTTTAAACACAAAAATAAGCAAGCCGGCAATAATCCAAGGCCACCAGCTATTCCAAAAACCAGAGCCAGACTTTTGTGGAGCAGACATAATAATTCCTCCAGTAGGAATATTGGGCTAGTTGACTACAGATGAACATTAATAAAAAATTAACGTAAACTTGTTGTTCAAGTGGCTTATACATCTATGAAGCTAGCCTAGGATCTATTAATTGATTCATGGTTACCTGAATGTTAGCGAAACTCCTTTGATGGATATCTCCGTATTAGGGCCAGCTCTTTTTAGAATAAGTTGAATATAGTAAAGTTCCTTTTATCTTACGATCGAGTAATAACTATAGTTTAGGTAGGTATTTAATCAAATTTAGTTATTATTTGATGCCTCCTTGATAAGCTTTAAAAACGTCCATCCAGTCCTATCGGCAAGCCGCAGTGAGCTGATACCCGATATGAATGGCCTGGTCAAAATCACTCTCTCTAAATACATCAGAACGTCTCTGGTTGTTTCCCATAAATCGCAGCGTAATTTTTAGTCGCTTCATAGTAAGATTTCATTCGAGTTTCCAACTGTAGGACAACGGGATCATTACAAGCATACTTTTTCATTGTTTGATTTAATCCGGCAATGTATTTGGCTGTAACAAAAGCTGTAGTTTTTAAGTTCCCAAGTTTTTCCGAATCTTTAATCACTTTTATATAATTACCTGACATAAAACCAATTTCATTCATTATTGGTATCCATTCCGGATTAACGTAATAGCTGTAATGGTTTGTTCTGGTTTTTTCAGCCCGAAAAACCCATCCTTGTTTTTTTGTTGTCACATCGACTTTGAATTCATACTTTTTTGCTGATGGCTTGACACATTGACGATATATATCCTGATATTGCGTATTATAAAACGAGATCGCATCCCAAATAGCTGAGGCCGTGTTTTGGCGGCTATTAATTTTCATAAAGGACGAATACAAACGATCAATAATAAAGGCTTGTTCAAAGTCATTATAATAAATGGCACTCCAGTATTCACATTGTGACAAACCTTGAAAAGGAGACACTCCTGCTTTTTTGTCACAGTACTTTCTCAGCTCGCCCGAAGGAAACTGATTGGGACGCAAAGACCAGTAATTATAGTACTGCATATCCTCAAACTGAATGACTATTTTTTCATTTACGGTAAGTTCGCCATTAGTTGATTTCGATTTAATCGCTCTTGAACAAGCATTTTCTTTGGATCTTGAGTTGGAAGGATTAATCGATGCCAAAATGCCGTTTGCAGATTTTTGGGACGATTGGTAAACGTAATATATCCTTATTTGTTGATCCGTAGTTAACGAACAATAATCATTTTCACCTAAAAATGTTGCTGCAACAGATTTATAGGCATTTAATAATACTCCGTAAGTAACAGGAGCATAAATCGTCGAACTTAATATTGCACTTCTATCAATATCAGGAAAAGGCAAAGTGGTCTCTACAAACAAGGCGACTTGAGGTTTATATTTCTCTCGATACCACTTCTTTTTGAATGCAAACCAGTCAGGTGACCAATCTTCTTGATACATGAGGAATTGGCCATCTTCGTTTTTAAGTTCAGCAACATGGACACTTTCATACAACTCGATTGCTTGTTCGTTTATAAACACCCCCATTTTAAGTGATTTTTTATCTCTTACAAACTGCTCTTTGGCGCATAATCGTTGTAAGAACTGCACATGGATCAAGTTTTCTAGTGGTGCTGATGCACTCTTACTCTCTTTTACATTGTAATAATGAAAATACTCATATTGATGAGGCCAAAAGCTACTATAAAACTGACTGAAATCAGGGGGAGTTTGCGCGTTACACTCAGAGAAAATTAACAGTTCAAACAATTGTGACCTGTTCTTAGCCGACACTAACTCAGAATAAGGTGGCACCTGATCAGTTTGTCCATTTGGTACATAGCGAATAGCGCCTTCTTTCATCTCAGCATACAATACCTCTGCCGATACATCCTTACTAATAGCGCTGAGCATATCTCTATATAATGGGCTCTGTTTAACCATAGTGATAGCTTGATCATATGTAAACTCGTGATACGCTTCTTTAGTCGTTAATTTTAAGATATCTTGACGACTAACATTAGGGTTGGTTATTAAATGAGCAAACTCGTATTTAATAATATCACCTCGAGTAGGCTTACTTATGCCCGTGAGTGCCTCTCGCCCTTGATTTCTTCTTCCCCACCCCCCAACAGAGGTAATCCCTTTCGTGCGAAATTCTTCGTCACTTTTTTGTCTTTGCCGTTGTTTTTTTTGTTGCTTTAAACTTGCAATATTATTGCTTTTTTGTTCTGTTGTAGATATCGCACTTTTTTTGTTTGTTGCCTTTTGAGACGCTCGTGATGTGTTTCGTGCCAGAGCTTTAGTTTGCATGTCAGATTGAGTTAGCGTTTTCTCATTAAACTCTGAAACGCGAGTTTTCTTATAAGCAGCCCAGCTTGGTAGCCATTTTTCTTCGCTTATCCAAGGGCTAGTTGGATTAATTAATATAGGTGTCAGCCAGAGCTTGTAACTCTGCACGATTAGTTGTTTGCGCATATTGTGAATTTAAGCTTCCCGCTAGCTGCTCATAACAGAAGCGGTGAAGATAAACAGGACTAAGCTTTTGTTCCAATGGGGCAGGTTTAAAAAGCACTTTCAGATTCCAGTCCATTGGTTGGTTATACGTACGTAAGTAGTCTATATCGCACTGGGAATTGAGGGCTTCATAGAGCTCTTTTTGCCTTCCAACCAGGCCAAGCTCTTGTACTTTATCCTGCCACTGTTGCCTTTGACTGCTGTAACTGCTTTCTTTACTAATCAAATCCGAAAGTGAACTGGATATTTGTTTCACACTATATGGTATCCCCTGGACTTTTTCCGCTAGGGATTGATAATCAGGCATTGACTTAATAACACTTATGGCCTGAGAAAAACTATAGGTATTAAGTGCGTTGGCACCGGTCACACTTGCAAATTGCTCTGCCTGTTTTACCTCTGGAGTCGGTTCTTCTAAAGCTAAATCTAAACTTAAGGCCGGTTTAGGCGGCCAAACGCCTTTTTTAATCAGCCCAACAAATTCCACTAACGCCAAATAAGATTTGGGCTGTTGCGCCTCTGATAACTGTCTGTATATATTCCCGCAGGAAGAATTTAGATCTATTTCAATAGTTTGCAACAAATTATAGGTATTGCGCACTTCATCTGCGGCACTGATGTTTTTGGGAGCTTGCTTGATGGTAACAAGCATTTCTTCAACTTCGGTTTTTTTACTTTGACACATATCAGAACATAGCTTCTTCATCATATCACCGTCTTGATTCTGACAGTGTTGACTTAGATCGTCATATAAGGCCGGGATTTTGTCACTGTCAACTTGCCCATTGGCAGCATAAATATTGGTATCGATACTCACCTGCTGAGCTACAGCTTTACCTGGTGAAATCTTGGATTTTGCCAGAGCTTGTTGCCCATAATGGGCCATTTTCAATTTAAACAACTCAGTGCTCAGCGTTGCTTGTAAAGCCCCCACTTGTTTAAACAGGGGCGAGTTACGACCATCGTCATTTGCGGCCATGGCGGTCACGCAATTCATGACAGCATTCTCACCCTCACCACTTATGCCGGAGAAAGTTTTAGCTTGTTTAAATTGCTCAGCAGAGGCTGTGCAAATTTTTGTGCACTCGGAGGTGGAAAACATACTGTTGTCACACACTTTAGCTGCATCTTCGAGTTTACTTATGTAGGGTGATAAATCAGTATCTGTTGTTACGGCGAAAACGGGATTTAGTGATCCAACCAGTAAGATTATAAGTAGTGCCTTCATGATCTCTTCCTGTAGAACAATAAGTTCTATCAGAGTATAGGATGAATAAAAAACCTGTCAAAGTCGATTTGAACGGGTTTGAAAGGTTGTTTCTTCTCATTTTATAAGGGCAAGAACGTACATTAAAGACCCGCTTAACGGTAGAAATGAGCTCTGGCTATGTAAAAACTCATAACCAGCTGCCATTTGGATATTATTTTTGTGCTGCTGTAAATGATAGCGACGATTACAAGAACTTGAGTTTTTTACGTTTGCTAACGTGATGGGCAATACTGTCTAGCGTTTGTCATTTTTTCAGAAAAGCGAACTGGACTGTATCCCTTTAAAAATTAACTATAAAGAAAACTAACATCAATCATTAAACGTAGTCACACTTAGCTCCATTTTTACTTTTACTTTTACTTTTACTAAAAATAAAGTAAGGCTCACAAGATTGAAGTTGTCGGTTAAATTTTGAAACATAAGAGCAAAAACGATTTTATTAACGACAAATCATTTAGTTAACTTGCTATTCAAAACTGCAAGATAAAAATGATAGCCGCTTCAAGCAAAGATTATAGATATAAAAAAAGCACTATAAAAATATAGTGCTTAAGATAACAGCGGCATGAATCACCGCAGGAAAATAAACTTACAATAAGTTATGAAGCTTTTTTATTACGACTAAAACCAAAAGACATTAATCCTAGACCAAGTAAAACTAAAGTACCCGGTTCAGGTACTTGGCTTGGCGCCGGAGAAGTTATCGTTGAAGAAAAGCTTTTTAATGTTTTTGCATTATTCACTAGGCCTTGAGTAGAGAAAAACCACTCGGTTTCTGTCGTCGTAAAATCGACATGTGAAACATCACCAATAATGTAAACTCCTGTTGAGCCACCAACTTTACCATTACTGCGAACTGAAGTCCCGGTAAAAGTAAAGCCTTCTACTTCCCATAAAATATTACCAACGATGTCACTTAAAGTCAGTGGGGTTTTAACAGTAAATACTGTATCGTTATCGAAATAACTCAGGTAATCGCCCGTGATAATCTGAGGTCGCAAACCAAAATTGTTAAGCGAAAAGTCTATTTCGATTACTTCCCCTGAAGAGTTTAAAGTGGTTTCACCGATTCCAAACACATCAAAACTACCATTAATTCCATTTATTAATGTTGCGTTGGCTGACATAGATAACGTCATTGATAAACTAACACAAAGTAATATTACTGTAGTGAATACTTTCTTTAACATGGTACATCCTTATTTCTAATACAAAGGCAATAATTCAAATAAAATGGAGTTTAAGAACTTAAGATATATTACTTATAAATTAGTCATCTATAACAACTACCACGCTACAAGCAAAAATAAGGCCAATATCACAAGCCATTGTTTATCAAAAGAAAAATAAACCAGCAATATTTAACTACTTACAATGTGTTAAATATACGGACGCTCAAAAATTAAACAAACGATTGATTTTTAAACAGTTTATTTAACTAAGATTGCTAAGCACTAAAATCATTACGCTATTTACTGCGTTAATTTCTGCACTATTTACTGCCTTAATTACTTGCTGATATTTGCTTTAATTAGTTAGATCAAAAAAAGTTCGCAGGTGCGAACTTTTTATTTATTTTTATGAAAAACTAAAAGGCTATAGCTGTGTTAACACCCCGTCGTTGACTTTAAATTGATATAGGCGAACTTTTGAGAGAAAGCTTTCAGCATCGTGATAGTAGTTACGAGTCACCGTATCCATGTTATGAAATTCACTACCCGTGTTATGAAAGCTAACTAATACCTGCTCGGCATCAACTTCAACAATAGCAACGCCATGTTCCCACATCCGAGAAAATACCATGTCATCAGTTATATCATCACGTTTGGTCGCACTGCGCACTAGCGGATCAAAGTAGAACGGTAAATCGCTAAGTGCTTCAGGCACATCACCCAATTGTGAGAATATTTGCTGCATACCATTTTCTAAAAATGAACCGAACGTACCTGACGATACCGATGAAGTCGTAAAGTTAAATGATCGCTTACCCGTTACGTTATTCGCTTTATGCTCAGTAACATAACTACTGTGTACGTCTCCGCCTAAACTGATCACGCCAAATTGGCTCATAACATTATCAACAAACGAGGATTTAAATTGTGGAAAACCATCCCATTGGTCAGCTTCTAAGTAAAAACGTTGTTTTAACGCCGCAGGAATAGCATCAGAATTCAGTACCTCTTCCAGTAAGCTTAAGCCACTGTCCGCTCGACTCGCTGATAAGTCAAAAATCAGCGGTGAAAACGACACTGAACTGCCTAACATTTTCCAAGTACTGTTTGACGTAGCGAAGGTTTGTCCAAGCCATGCCGTTTGCGCCGCGTCAAAACCACTTTGTACTGACCTGCCTTGTAAATTAGCCACATACTCTAAATAACCAGCGTAAATGTCATAGGTGTCTTTCACCACAAGATAACGGCTACCAATAAAGTTAAATAGCGAGGTTTTACCCATAGTATAAAAAGCGAGTCCCTGTGCAACGCCCGTTTCAGTTAATGCTGGTAACATTTGGATCGGATGATCATTCGGTAAGCTTGCTTGTGCAGTGCTCAATACTTGGTTCAGATAACTGGTGGTTAAATTACCTTGTATCGCGGCGACCGCACGTTGCTGCGCTTTTGCTAAAGCTTGTGTTTCTGTCATTTCAACTCGTGCAAGTAACTCTTGCATGTAGAGGCCGGTAAAAATTTCTAAAAATGTTGCTTTATATGGCGCAAAAGCTGCGTCATCTATATTCACATACGGTGACATTTGGCTCACAATGCCATCAACCTGTGCTTGTGCCATGCCGGTGCCTAACAAAAAGCCACTTAAGGTTGCTTGGTCCATCGCAACGGTCGCTGGAAAAGCATCTTCAGGTAAAATATGATCAGGGCGATTAGTACGAAAATCTGTCATGGCTAGATGTAGATGTTGACCAAATTGAAAGTCACGATAAATACGGGTATTCGGGAATAGGTGTTCATCACTTATAGCTAATGTACCTGCCGCTAATTCGGCTGCGCTATGCACTTGTTCGTGATCAATAGGCATATATTCAAAATAAGCCATTTCTGAATTTTTCTTACGCTGGGTTTGTTGTTCATCACCGGCGCCATCAAGGTAAGTAGCCCTATCACTCCAGCTATCGTCAGAAAACTCATGATCATCCCATATCGCTATCATCGGAAAACGCTCATGGACACGTTGCAATAATTCATCTGTGCGGTAAGTTTTATAAAGCTGACGATAGTTATCTAAGCTGTTCGCCGCTTGGCTTTTGTTATCGCCGACACCTAAAGTTAACACACCCTCTTGGTCAGTAAACTCAATGCTACGGGCGCCACCTGCTGACTGGAATAACGCATCACCGGTAGTTTCATAAATATAATCACCTAAATGCACCACGAAATCTAAATCGTCATTATCAAGTAGTGACAAGTAGTTATTAAAATAACGACCGATATAATCCTGACATGAAACATAGGCAAACTTTACTTTGCTGTCACTATCAATTGCCGCAGCAGTTTTTGTTCGGCCGGTGCGACTGGCATAGTTTTTACCGCCGTTTTGATAAATAAAGCGATAATAGTAATGTTGCCCTGCTTCGAGTTCAGTTACCCGAATTTTTAAACAATGATCAGAGGCAGCTAAGGCATCAAAGCTTTCTTCAACTACTAAATTTGCAAACGCTTCATCATTGGCCACTTGTAATATAAGTGAAGTATCAGTACCTGAGCCATCATCAACACGGGTCCATAATATAACGGAGTCGGCTTTAGGGTCACCAGATACCACAGACTGTGGAAAATATTGACTGCCATCTAAAATACTCGGTTCAACTGGCTCAGGTGTTACCACAGCAGTTTTTTTATCTGAACCACCACAACCGACTAAGCTTGAGGTCACGACAACGCCAGCACTTACCGCTAGGGTTTTGATAAATTTTCGACGGGTGTAAATCATATTAAGCTCCTTCCTACTGATATTTAATTGTTGTTATAATTTTTACGATCAATTTCAATACTTATGACATGCTAAATTTAATTTATGACAATTTATCAATGCCTGACAAATTAACCTGCTTGTTGTTATTATTCTGGGTAACTGGTTATTTTTTTAATGTTTTGGTAAATGGGTTTCAGTTGCCGATACATTTTTCGATAAACCTGCTGATACAATTTGTTATACAACTGAACATTGGCTTGATTAGGTAAAAACGTTTGCTCGATACGAGTCATCGCCGTTGTTGCTTGTTGATAATTGGCAAAATAGCCCTGCCCGACCGCGGCATTAATCGCCGCACCTAAACCTGAGGTTTCAAAAGTATGTGGACGATGTGCGGGTAAATTAAAAATGTCAGCGGTCAGTTGTAAAGCAGCATCAGACTGTGAGCCACCACCGGAGACAATTAAGCGGGTAATTTTACATTTTTGGCGTTTTTCTAAACTTTCTTTACCTTCTCGTAAGGCATACGCTAGCCCTTCTAAAATAGAGCGGTAAATATGGGCGCGAGTATGGACATCACCAAAGCCAATAATCGCGCCTTTTGCTTCAAGGTTTTTTAAACCCGGCGACCAATAAGGTTGTAACATCAGTCCCATCGAGCCTGGCGGCACTTGCGCAACAAGTTGATCAAATAAACTCTCAGCACTAACCCCTAACACTTGCGCTTTATCTATTTCATTTTGGCCAAATTCTTGTTTGAACCAATTGACCATCCAAAAGCCGCGATAGATCATCACCTCACTATTAAAATTGTCAGGTATAGCCGAAGGATAAGGAGGAATAAATGCTTGCGGCTCAACATAGTTAACATTATTGGTATTTATGGTCGCGGTAGTACCATAACTTAAACTCGCCGTTTCAGGACTAATGCAACCTGAGCCCAGCACTTCACACGCTTTATCAGACGCTGAGGCGATTAAACTTGTGCCTGCCGCTATACCGGTATGTTTGGCAGCGGCGGCGGTGATCTCACCAAGTTTTTCGCCTGGTTTAACTAACGTTGGCAGCATTGACCTTTTCACCGGTAAGGCATGCCATTTCCAATCCCAAGCGTTGGCCCACGCTTGCTTTTTGTAATCAAAAGGCAGATAGCCAACAATACTGCCAATTGAGTCTTTAAACTGGCCAGTTAATTTATGGGTAAAAAAGCCAGATAATAACAAAAACTTATCGGTTTTTTGCCAAACTTCTGGCTGATACTGTTGCAACCAATTCGCTTGTGCTTTACGGCGAAAATAATCGACAACTTTACCTTGACCTATCAATGAAAATGCCACCCGCCAGTACCAAGGCATAGCTTTAGTGGGTTGAGATAAGCGTTGGTCTAACCAAAGAATGGCCGGGCGTAGCGCTTGAGCATTTTTATCTAAATTAATTACCGTACCACGCTGTGTGGTAATGGTAACCGCGGTGACTTTTTCACGGTAACCATTTTCAATCACCTCGCTTTGCTGCCAAAGTTGTTGACAACATTCACCTAACATTTGCCAAAAATAATCAACATTTTGTTCGGCCCAACCGGGATTTTCAGAAAAGTAGGCTTCAAGTTCAATTCGGCTTTTAGCCACCAAACTTCCTTGTAAATCAAATAACAAGGCACGAACACTTTGCGTGCCGTTATCTATGGTTAAAATCAAATCATCACGAGAATTACTGTTCTGATTTACTGTTGAAGCGCTTATTGTTGAGCGGGTATTTTTCATAAACTGCCTTGCTCTGCTTTAATTTCACACGCAGGCAAACTATAGGACTGTTGCCATAAGGATAGGTATCGAGTTATTTCTGCTTGCCATTTTGCTTCATTCCACGATAAATAAGGAGAGCAAAGCGCTTTAATTTGCGGTATTTGCTCACGTGCACCTTCGGGTAAAACATTACCAAGCCGAGTACGTCGCAACAGTAAATCATCAAGATGTTGTACTTGTTCAAAGCGCACTGACCAAATCAATTCGGCCCATAAATGTCGACTATAGCGTATTGGAGAACAGTGTGTTTTTTCACTGGCATTAACAAATGCCTGACTAAACTCGCCATAACAGGCTTGTATTTGCTGCTGCACATGCGCTTGAATGGATGACGATAAAGCCCACGAAAATTGAGATAATATCGGTTGCTGGCCCGCAATTTCAAGCGTTTTAGTTAGTGTTACTTTTTGCCGATTATTGTTGGTTGCCAAATGCTGGCAAGCCTTATTTAATACTTGCTCGGCAATCAATCTAAAGGTAGTTAACTTACCGCCGGTTACGGTAATCACGCCTTGATGTTGCTCAATATGATGCTCTCGTTTTTCTTTTGACGGGTCGAGCGAAGCGCCTGTGCTGGTAACGGGGCGAACACCAGCGAAGGTGGAAATAATGTCGTTTTGAGTAATATTAGCATCGGGGAATTGCTGTTTAACTGTCGCCAGTAAATAATCAAATTCTTCTTGGCTAATTTTAGCTTCAAACGACATATCCTCTTGGTGCTCAACGTCAGTGGTGCCAATAATAGTGACATTCTGCCAAGGATAGATTTGCACCGGCCTTTTATCGATTGGATGCTGAACAGAAATAACACTGGCGACAGGTAAACGCCAATTCGCTATCACCAAGTGACTGCCACGTAGCGGTCGCATGCAAAAACGAGTGTTTTTAGCTTGTTGCCCAGTGCTTTTACTTAGCCCCGATGAGCGTTCACCGGTATCTAATACATCCTTTTTTGATACATTGGTTTTTAATAGCTTAGACCAAGCGCCACAAGCATTTACCACCACGTTGGCATTGAGTGTTATCGCTTGTTCACTTTCTTCCAACTCAACGGTAATTTGATTATTTTTAGCACCAACAGCAAGGTTAGTCACTTTGGCATAATTGAGGGCTTGTCCAGCCAAATGTAATGACTCTTGGAGCAATCGTTGCACTAGTCGAGCGTCTTCGGTTAAGGCGTCGAAAAATTGCGTGCCGCCGAGTAAGTCAGTTTCTGCAACTTTTGGCGCCAATGCCAAGTACGAAGATTTTGGCCAAAACTTATGTTGCTTTGCACCGGCGATAAAATCATAACAAGACAGCAAGGTGTTAAATGTCCTAGGGCCCGGAAAGACTGTTTTATAATGACTCATGACAAAGCTTTGTTTACTAATTAAAGGCTCGCCCTGTGCAAGTAAGCGTTGACGTTCAGTCACTGACTCTCGGGTCAATGCCAACTGTCCTTGCGCCATGTAACGTAAACCACCATGAACCATTTTTGACGAACGGCTTGAACTACCCCAAGCAAAGTCTTTTTGCTCAAGTAATAACACTTTCAGGCCCATTTGGCAGGCGAGTTTCAATATGCCAGCACCGGTAATACCGCCGCCAATAATCACCATATCCCAACAAGACGCTGCACTAATCTCGCTAATACGTTGTTCGCGAGTCATTAAAACATTATGGCCAAGCTCAGCAATAGTGAGCTTAACTGTTTCAGTGTTGCTGTCATGGACTAAGTGCTGATTAACGTTATCTGCTCTGTTCATATTGGCCAATCCTCAGGCAATAACCCCATACTACTCAAGTAATGTGCCTGGGTTTAATTGCTGGTCAGCATCAAAATGCGTCGCTAGACTTTCTAGTACTTTCATACCTAATTCACCCTTTTCTACCGCGAGATAAGGCGCATGATCTTTACCGACACCATGTTGATGGCTGATAGTGCCGCCGTTATTCACAATAATTTCACTGGCTTGATGTTTTAGTTTTTGCCAACGAGCAAGCGTCGCTTGATAAGAGTCGGCATTTCGATAAAGGTAGGTGGTGTATAAACTACAACCTTGACTGTAAACATGCGATAAATGGGTAAATACATGGACCTTTTCACCTTCATCGGTTAAGCCATCACGCATTGCTGCTTCCACTTTGGCCATTAAATTATCAACATTGCCCCAGTCCGTTGCCGTTTCGAAGGTATCCACGACATAACCTTGTTGCCACAACGCTTCACGAAGATAAGGCGAGCGAAAACGATTGGCTTGCCATTTTTTACCTAATAACTCACCGGTACTAACGCCGCTGAATTTTTTCACAAAACGATTTAACTGCTTTTTGCTGGCTGAAATTTGTTGCTTGCTGCCGGTTAAACCAAAGGTCAACATACATTTTTCATCGCCACAGCCACGCAAAGATAAATAGCGTTCAAGCCATTTTATTGAGTTTTCATGACCGGCAAGCTTAAGCTGAGTTTGGGTTTCAACACAATTGCTCACTCTTAGCATTGATAAGGCAATACGCTGCTGAACACTTTCTTGACAAAACTGACTGGCAGCACGCCAATTAGGAAAGAAAATAACGGAAAATTTTTCCACATCAGCGACTTTACTTACCCGCACTTTCACTTGCGTTAAGATACCAAAGCGCCCTTCTGAGCCTAAAAGTAACTCACGTAAATCGGGGCCGGCAGATGAAGCTGGAAATGTTGGTACATCAAGAGAACCGGCAAAGGTTTCAATATTGCCGCCAGCAAACAATTGCTCAATACGGCCATAACGTAATGACTGTTGACCACTTGAGCGACTAGCAACCCAACCACCAATCGTCGAAAGTTCGAACGATTGTGGAAAATGCCCCAAAGTATAGCCACGCGCTAATAATTGAGCTTCAACCATCGGGCCCGGTGTACCGGCGCCAAAAGTTGCTATTTGGCTTTGTTCATCCAAATGCAGCAGTTGGTTCATTCGGCTCATGTTAACGGTTAACACCGCTCGTTCAGACACTTTAGGATTAATGTGGCCCACAACGCTAGTGCCGCCGCCATAAGGAATTAATTCAACATTATGCGCTTTTGCGTAGCGCAAAATGTCTTTTACATCTTGGCAATTTTCCGGAAAGCAAACCCCATCAGGAAAACAATGTATTTCCCCACTGTGCATGGCTAACCAATCAGGCAAAGACTGCCCTTTTGCGTGACGAACACGTTGCTCAGCATCAATTGATATTAATGGCTGCGCTGTTAGGCGTGTTTGAGGCACGGTTTTAATCACCTCGGCTAAACTAACATCCGATAGACGCTTTCCTTGCCCCACTAATTGGCTTAAAAATGTTCCAGCGGATTGTGGTAAATCCATCGAGGTACTTTCATCACCCCAACCATTCCAACGTCTCATGTTACTACCTTGCGATTAATTCACTGTTAGTTATCTCTTAGTTATGATAAAACGAAGCATGTAAGGGCGAAATGTCCTAAAAAGACAGTCAAGGTGACATTTTAGGACAAAGCTAAACAAGTCTGAAATTGTCTAGCCCCAGCCCTAAAACACTGAAAAGTAGCTAACAACATAGTTCATGACCAATATGACCAAAGTAAAAGCAGCCGAAAACAGCTCATTAACTAACTTAGGTGAAAGTCTAGGGCAAGCCTCAGTACCGGCAGTTAAACAATATTTGCAATTAGCCGCTGAGCAAAAGCTTGATATAGATGATATTTATCAACGTATTGGCTTAGACCTAGCGCTGTTTTCTGATAATAGCCAACATATTTCTGGGCTACATTTTCAGCAGCTAATCGCCTTATTACTTGAGCAATCTTCTGATGACTTATTTGGTTTACACACGGCGAAACATGTACAGCCCGGCTCTTATAGTGTGTTGGGCTATATCTCAATGAATTGTGAAAACTTAGGGCAAGCTATCACCAAAATTCAACCGTTTGAAAAATTGGTTGGTGATATGGGTACCACCAACTTTGCCGATTTAGGTGATAAGGTAAAAATTAGTTGGCACTGCCAATTTACAGAGCCAAACGTTAAACGCCACATGATCGACAATTGTCTTGGCTCTTGGTTAACCTTCGCGCGTTATTTAGTCAACCAAGCCAGTAACCCAAGTGAAATACTGCTCAGCCGAAAAAAACCCGCACTGAGTCAGCAAAATGAATATCAAGCCGTATTTAAATGCCCTATCCGTTTCGGGCAAGCAGAAAATGCCATTGTTTTTGACAAAACTTTATTATCGTTACCTTTAAATAAAGGTAACCAACAACTGCTATCAACACTGGAGAGTCATGCTCAAGCATTAATTTCTGATCTAACAACAGAAACCGATATGGCGACTCAACTAAAAAATAGCATAGCGAAGTCGCTTAAAACCGGCAATTTTCATCAACAAGACATTGCCGAGCAATTTGCTATGAGCGCTAAAACCTTGCAACGGCGCTTAGCAGCGTCAGGGATAACATTTCAAGCCGTACTCGATGAAACGCGACTTCAGTTAGCAAAAACACATTTAGCCGCAAGTAAATTGAACCTGAATGAAATCAGTATTGAACTGGGCTTTACCGAACCAAGATCTTTTTATCGTTGGTTTAATAAACTCACCCAGCAAACACCGGGCGATTATAGAAAAAACCTCATAAATAATAATACTGAATAAACTTGGTATAACAAACTGCACTTATATTTTGAGCAAGCATATTAATTTAGATATAAAGCGTAGGCGTAGACCTAACTAAATAAGCTTACTAGCCAATCAAAAGTTAGTACTGTGGTAAAGATTTTTAAACCGATCAAGCCTAAAAAAAGCACAATGAGTAGTACTTTAACTTTGCTACTTTTGATATTATTCCAATACAATAATTTTGCTTTAACTTCGCCCTTAAGCTCATCCATTGATTCTTTCATAATAATATTCCTTCTAAATTACTACTTAGCACTAAATAAAAAACGGTGGCTAACGTTGTGCTTACTACTCTAAGAGCCTAAGAAACGACAGCCGTTGAAACTAGCCTTTTGCTAATAACTGATCTAACCAACGCCCCGGTAATAAGCGCTTAAGCACCGAAAAAATCTTAGTTGGTGTAGTAATGCGATAGCGTAATCTAGGGCGCTTGCTTTCTAAAGCATGAATCAGTGCTTTAGTGACATCAATAGGCTCTAACGTGAACGCTGCATTTGATTTTTCACTGGTTAAACGCTCGATTTGCTGTTGATATTGTGCTTTATGGACACTGTTGTTTATATCAATATTACTTTGAAATGCCGTTAAGGCATTAGCACGAAACTGTGTATTGATAGGACCTGGCTGTAATAGTACCACCGCAATATTAGCCGTTTTTAATTCTAACCTTAAAGTATCCGTTAGCCCTTCTATTGCATATTTGGAGGCGTTATAAGCACCACGATAGGCCATGGAAACAAAACCCAATACTGAGCTACATTGAATGATTCGGCCATGACCTTGTTGCCGCATCACCGGGATAACTTGCTTGGTTAGTTCGTGCCAGCCAAAAACATTAGTGTCAAACTGCGCTTTTAGTGCCTGTGTAGGTAAATCTTCTAGCGCACCAGGTTGGCCATAAGCGCCATTATTAAATAAAAAGTCTAACTGGCCACCCGTTTTTTCAAGTACTTGTGTAAGCGTTTGTGTAATGCTTTCAGTGCTTGTTAAATCAAGTAGATAAGCAGTTAAGCCTTTAGCTTGCAGCTCAGCAACATCTTGCGGATTACGCGCTGTCGCAAATACTTGATAGCCACGTGCCGACAACGTAAGCGCAGCATGTAAACCTATACCTGATGAGCAGCCGGTAATTAAAATAGATTGAGTTGACATAAAGTGATGACAAAAATGAAGAACAGATAAATAGTAGCTTACTTGATTACCTTAGTCTTGAGAACTAACAGACAAACTTAATTACATTATTGTTGTTAAAGTGAAGTCATCAACAATTAAGCTGTAATCATATGAACTTGCGATTTTGCACCGAACACATTAGCTTACCACTCGTTATGGCTGAAGTTGCAATATGCAGTAAATATTTACAAGCTAATAGCCATATTATATTGAGCACCTGCAATCGCTTGATAGATTATAAATGCAAAGCTACTGCCTTCTTGCAGAAAATAAGGTTATAAATTAATAAATAATGCAAAGGAGAAGCCACTCACTTATGAATATACTCAAGCGTTACCATGCAATTTCTTCTCATGTTCTTTGGCTTAGCGTGATTATTATTGGCTTTACCACCATGAATGCCAACTCGCATGAGCTAGGCCCTAGGTTCGAAGGACATGAGTTCAAAGAAAACGAGCCAAAAACAACAACAAATGGTATTGACCAATCTTATAATATTCACTTTGCTAGCAGTATCCCCGAGCATAAAAAAGTTCAACTTAACACTTGGGTTGGCCACGCACGTAGAGCCTTACGGCTAGTATATGGCAAATTGCCGGTTGAAGACTTTGTCACTATTATTAAAGCTAGTCATGGCGGTAAGAGTGCGGTGCCTTGGGGGGAAGTTAATAGATATTCACCGCCTGAAGTGACTTTAGTGGTTAATATCAATAGTAACCTTGAGGCCTTAAAAGCAGACTGGACGATTTATCATGAATTTAGTCATTTACTTATACCTTATGATGCTGGTGATGCGAGATGGTTTTCAGAAGGTTTAGCCAGTTACTACCAAAATATCACTCAGGCTAGGGTGGGTATGTTTGACGAAAAAACCCTATGGCAAAAACTTTATGAAGGTTTCGAGCGTGGTAATAAACAGCAAAACTATGCTCATCAAAGACTAGATTACCTCAGTGATCACATCGGTGAAAATCGTAATTTTATGCGCATTTATTGGAGTGGTGCACTGTATTGGCTTAAAGCTGATATTGCACTAAGAACATTAGCCAAAAATACCGCTACGCCCTACTCGTTAGATCTAGCCTTAGCACAGTTACAAGCGTGCTGTTTTGATCGTTACCTCAGTGCTACTGAAATATCTCAAAAGCTAGACGAGTTAAGTAAAAGCAAAATATTTACCTCGTTACTCAATGAGTTTTCAGCAAGTTATGCTATTCCTGATTATTTGGCACCATTACGTTCATTAGGTGTGGAAGTTATCAACGGACATATCAGCTTAAATGACCAAGCTAAACTTAGCCCACAACGGCGTGCAATTTATACTCATGATACTTCAAGGGTATATATGGATTCATTAAAACCAGTAGAATAAAAATTACGCTTAAACGTAGCCTAATACCTCGCTTTAAAATTACTATTGCTCAACAGCACAGAATTAACTACCCTGTCGCCTATTGTTAGACTTAATTGCTGCTAAAAGCACGCAGCAATCAATATTAAAGGAAAGCACATGCCAAGAAGCTACTTATCATCTATACACATCTACATAATTACTATGTTATTACTGACATTAACCGGATGTTTTAACCCAGATCCGGCAATGAAAGCGGTGAATACTTATGTCGAAGAACAAAAAATAGATAAGAGCCAAGACCATTGGAAAACCCAATTAGTTAAACCTGAGGTAGTTGAATTTAACCCTGAAGCACAATATTTCTGGGATTTAGACACTAGCGAAGGAAAATTAGTGGTAAAGCTATTTCCTGAAACAGCCCCAATGCATGCAACAAGCACGATGTATTTAACACAATTAGGCTTTTATGATGACTTAGTTTTTCATCGCGTGATCAAACAGTTTATGGCACAAGGTGGTGATCCATTAGGCAACGGTACCGGTAACCCAGGTTATAAGTATGCTGGAGAATTTGACGACTCGTTAAGCCACGATAAAGCTGGGTTATTGAGTATGGCAAATTCTGGACCGAATACCGATGGTAGTCAGTTTTTTATCACCTTTAAGGCAACCCCTTGGTTAGACGGCAAACATACTATTTTTGGTGAGGTGGTTGAAGGCTTAGATACCACATTAGCCGCGATAGAAGCTTTAGGTAGCCGCTCAGGTCGCACACAAAAAGAAGTAAAAATTATCAAGGCAACAATTCGTATTGAATAGAATAAAGCGCAAAGGTGTAGTAGTTCGCTAAAGGTAGTTTCGTTTAGGTTTAGTTACTCTAGCCATCTATATTTAGCCTATTAACAGGGCCATGTAAAAACAAACCAACGAGATTTAAATTATGAATCAAGATTTAAAGTTAATAATAAAAAACTATAAAGAAGATAAAGAAACCGTATATAACAGTTGGTTTGTAAATAATGATGAAAGATTAAAAGCATTTCGTACTATTCGAAGAGGCGTATTTAATGTCATTAAGGATATAAAGAATGGTAATTTTGGCAATGACTTTAAAGGCTCATCCTTAGAGTTTGTCTTGAACTGCATTACGGAGCAAAAGCAAATATTTAAAGGTGCTTCACATCCTTTTTATTGGAAACCAAAATTACGAATACCCGATATCTATGAAAATGAAGAAAACAAATTAGCTTTTGGCCAGTTTCTTGAAAAATGTATAAATGCCACAAAAGAAGAGCAACTACTTAAAGAAATAATCTTACTCGACAAAAGAAAAATTAAAGGCTTAGGCCCTGCGGTTGCAAGCATTATGTATTTTTTACACCCGACAATTATACCACCTTGCAATACCGCCATTGTTAATGGTTTTAATTCACTATTTAAAGATAAAGTTAAGCTCGGTTCATGGGCTGAATATTTAAGAATGAGAGAAATTATAATTGAAAAAAACAATGAATTGAAATTTGAATTATCAAATGATTTAGGCGCTTTTGCAGGTCTTTTATTTGATGTTGGAGAAAAGAAACTATTAATTAGCAACGATCATATTTCTGATGAAGAGAGAGTAAAAATAGATAAGAAACTCAAAAAAAGGCACAAAGAAGTAATAAACGAAATGGAGGAAGAAGATCTCCATACAGAAATGCAATATCACATTATGACCATTGGCGGAGCTATAGGCTATGATGTTATCGCAGCTTCAAATGACCGTTCAAAATGTCACAATGGTAACAGTTTATCATTCATTAGCCTTAATAAATTTCCTGAATTAAAAGTCGCAAAAGATACATACAAAACTATCAGATTGATTGATGCTGTATGGTTTGACAAAGACACAGACAATATCGCTTGCGCTTTTGAAGTAGAAAAGAGCACCTCTATATATTCAGGAATATTAAGACTCACCGACCTGCATTATTCCTTTAAAAAAAATCCTCCGTCTTTATATCTCATCATTCCGGATAATCGAGAAAAAGACGTTTTATTACAACTACAAAGACCATCTATAAAAAATAACAACATTGAAATACTCTACATATTGTTTTCCGAATTAAAAAACAACTGTGATGCAATATGCAAGTTTGGCGAAGATAAAGAAATACTTAGAAAAATATCAAAAGTTGCTAATTGAAAAATCATATAAGAACTGCTGTTTCCGACAATTTAAAGCAACACGTTTTTGCATTTAAAAGAAAACAGAAAAATTGAAGGCCCCCACTTAAAAAGCGACATAAAAAACTGCTGTTGATTAAACTTATACCATTTTACTAAGTTTCTTGGGGGCGTTCAAAATTCTGTGTCAGCTTAAATTTTTAAATAGCCAATTTACTTATTTAGTGCTGCTTTAGCTGCTTCAACTTTACTAAAATCAAGCCCTAACTCATCAACTGCTTCTTTAATTAACGCTGGATTTTGCATTAACAGCATCATCATAGCTTGTAATTTTTCTTGTGGAATACCTAATTGCTGCACGGTTGCCATTGCCATTAATGGGTTTTCTGTTAGTGCTTGAAATACAGCTTTGGTTTGTTCATCGCTAACGTTATGTTCTTTCAAAATTGCAATAATTGGATTCATCAGTTTTCCTATTTCCTACTTGTTTGTTTATTAATTTCTACACCCGCAATTACAGTTAATATTGGTGCTTGAGGCATACATTTCAACTTAAACAGGTAATATACTAGCGCTTTGTTCTTACCCACTTATGATTTAGCTTTATTAATTAAAGTTAACCATTAATATTAATTACGTTTATTTTTTGGTACATAATTTAAAATTGACAGTGGCACAACTTTCTTAACCGGAAATTCATCAAATTCTTTACGATCAATAATATGCCCCAACCTGCTTTCAATCGCGCATAAGTTTCTAAAGTTGTCTTTAGCAACAAAAGAAACCGCTTCACCACTCTTACCCGCACGGCCGGTACGACCAATACGATGAATATAGTCATCAACCTTATCAGGTAAGTCATAATTAACCACACGAGCTAATTCACCAATATCAATACCGCGTGCCGCAATGCCCGTGGCAACTAGAAAATTAATCTTACCCGCCTTAAAATCATTTAGTATTTGTTCTCGTACGGCTTGGGTACGACCACTATGAATTGACTCAGCTTTAATGCCGCGTTTTTCCAATTGACTAACAAGCTTTGCAGCACCATGTTTTGTCTCAATAAAAATTAATGCCTGCTGCCATTGCTGCTCTTTAATTAAATAACTTAATAACGCTGACTTATTAGTTTTATCCACCGTTACTAACCACTGGGTTATTTTTGGTTTTGATGCTTGGCTTTTAGTAACAGAAATTTCAGTAGCACGATGAATAGTTCGTCTTGCTAAGGCTCTGATATCATCAGAAATGGTCGCAGAAAACAATAAGTTCTGTCGTTGCTCAGGTAAGCGTTCAATAATCTTATTAATGTCGTCGATAAAGCCCATATCCAACATCCGATCGGCTTCGTCCAAAACAAAAGCTTCCAGCTGGTCAAAAACTACCGCACGTTGATGTGCCATATCAAGTAATCGTCCAGGCGTGGCAACAAGGATATCAATTCCCCAAATTAAGCGTTGCTTCTGCGGCTCTATTTCTGTGCCACCATACATTGCCATAGAACTGATATCCAAGTATTTACCGTATTGAGCAATACTCGCTTCCACTTGCACTGCTAACTCACGCGTTGGCGTTAAAATCAGCACACGAACGCGTTTACCACGTAAATGACGCTCTTCATCACCTTTAGCGGCGCTTAATCTTTCTAACAATGGTAAGACAAAACTGGCCGTTTTTCCTGTGCCGGTTTGCGCGGCAGCTATAATATCTTTACCTGATAAAATAACAGGTATCGCCTGTTTTTGAATTTCAGTAGCTTCAGGGTAATTTAAATCAGCTAGCGCGTTTACGATTGGGGCTGACAATCCAAGTTGGGAAAATGGCATTAAAAATCTCTTCAGGTCTATACATACGAACAAATGAGGAAAATTAGATAATTCTCTCAATATTAGTGGCGATTATAGCATTAATAACCCAGAGCATGTAGCCAACTTTATGATGGTTAGAGTGGGCATTTAAAATGCTTAAGTCGTCATTAACTGACTACCCAAAAGTATGAAAATTACTTATAGATATAACAGCTTACAAAAATTCAATAATTATAAACTTTGTTATACTACAATTTCATTTATCATGTTTTTAGTTGTGTTACTAAAACGGTAATGTCATAGTTAATATAATCATCTACTTAGATTAATTGTGTAATGGAAAATACTGATAATAAAAATGATAACGATGACATTTCTTATGGCAATGTTTACGTAATGACTCATTCATTTTTTAGTGACGTGATAAAAATTGGCTGTACCCCAACCGACCCAGACGAGCATGCAATAGCACTATCAGAAAAAACACCAGGTGACTACAAAGTCGTGTTTTCGTTAAAATGTGCCAATCCCTGTAAAGTAAAAAATCAAATTCGTGAATATTTAAATGCTAAAGAGTACGTAAATGAATTTTATCAAGTTCCCGCTGAAGTAGCAGAAAATCTTCTAAAGCGCGAAAGCTTAAGGATCCCTATTTTTAACGCAAATTAAATTGTCACCCGACTATTTATTTGAACTTATGATAAGCAACCTGACTAACAATCAACATTTCACTACCTGCGCTACATAAATAAACCTAGGTACTTGCTGCTTATAGCCGTTGTTTTTTAGTTTAAGCGTGCTTAGTTAATAAAGGAAAATAGCATTAAAGGCATAATACCAAACCGATTAAGTTTGTTCTCTCTCAGCGGTTATCGAATCGCTGACAAGCTCCCCAAGGGTGATTTTAAAAGGCTTACAGGCCGCGTTATTGTTCGATAAGGCTCTCACAGGGATGTGAGTCATTAGAACAACATAGGAGCAGTTGTCGAGAATAACCATTATCTTCAATCAATGCCTTACCTACATGGATGTTGGTCCTTAGCTTCAGTCTGGAACTGTGAACCTGTGCCGCTTAGCCTTTTAAGTTTCACTGACTGGAAAAAAACTTAGAAGAATTGGTATAATTTTATATTGCATCGCCTTTTTACTCCCAAGTATGGGAATTTATCCTATTCATTACTCAAACAACGAACTATTTTTACTATCAGTTTATTACTCAGGTGTTTATGGTCCCTCATTTTATGACTCACTTTCTTCAGTTGGCAATGCTGATCACCATAGTAATCATTAGCATAATTGCATTCGACATATTGCTGATTAATCATTTCAGTATTGGATTTATTTGTTAGACTCAATAAGGCTTGCGTGTTATCAGTGATACTTTCAATGATGTTGTTAATTATATTTTTCATGTAATCGACCTGTGAATGAATAATAAGTTTATTGTACCGACCTTTTTCATACAGTAAATTTGATAAAATTAATAAAGTAATTCTAAAAAATAGATGCATAATATTATTGAATGAGCACTATTCTCTACCAAAGTAAGCTTTAATGGCACTTTTTCGCGAGTTGTTCACTAAAGATATCACGCAATAGTGTCAGCTCATTGGTTCTTACATAATTAGGCCTAATAACTAATGCTATAGTACGATGTGGTCCTGGCTCGTTTAAATGAATCGCTCTAATTTCTGATTCATCATAAATTAACTGATCTAGCGCCATTTGGGGTACTAACGTTGTACCTAACTTACCTGCCACCATTTGAATTAAGGTATGCAAACTGGCTGAGTCAAAGTCGGTGTCTTGTTTATCATTTTGCATACTACATGCGGCTAATGCTTGATCTTTTAAGCAATGACCATCTTTTAACAGCATTAACTTATCAATTTCTAATTCTTCACTGGTGATTTCCTTTAATTGACTTGAGCATTCATCTTTATGGCTAACCCAGTAAAAGTCTTCTTGCCAAAAATCAAAGTTCATTAAACCATGAATAGGAAATGGTAACGCCAGTATAGCGGCATCAATATCACCGTTTCTGACCATATCAACTAATACCTGAGATTGTTCTTCAATTATTTTCAATTTAAAATTTGGATGTTGTCGTCTAACTTCGGGTAATACTTTAGGTAACAAATAAGGACCGATTGTAGGAATAACACCAATAGTCATAGAATTAATGAATGATGCCTTATTCGCTTGCGAAAGTTGCAGTAACTCATCTAATTCAAGTTTAACTTTCTTTGCTTTATCTAAAATTAATTGACCATTACTTGTGATCAATACTTGCTTATTATTACGCTCAAAAATGGTGGTACCTAACTGTTTTTCAAGTTCAATAATCGCGGTGCTTAACGCAGATTGTGAAACATTACAGGCATCTGCCGCTTTCTTAAAGTGCAAGGTTTTCTCAACAGCTAAGGCATAGTGCAATTGTTTTAATGAAATCATAATTTTCCGTTTTCAACATCTGTTGATATCACTGATATCAGGTTAACATTGATAGTTGTTATTGAACGTAAAGCTCAGTTTAATCAATTTTTTATATTATATCATCATAGATAAGCTTATCTGACTCCCAAAGTACTGCCTTCTTTTAAAAAGAACATTAAGCCAATGATTTAAAATGGTAAACCTAACCATTGAAAAAACAGAACACTATCTTCCAATCAATCAATTATAAAAATAAGCAAAGCAGCTCTATGCTTTAAGCATCAAGATTTACCTAAATATATCAAAATAAATGTCGGGGAATAATTATGCTTAAAAAATCACTTCCATTAGCTGCCGCAATATCAGTAGCGATATCAACAATCACCTTATCGACTTCAGCACTCGCTGCAACAGTCGCTAAAACTAACCAATTCTGGTGGCCTGAGCAATTAAACCTCAGCCCTTTGCGACAACATGGCGCTGAATCAAATCCATATGGCGAACAATTTAATTACGCAAAAGAATTTGCCACAGTTGATATAGCTCAGCTAAAAAAAGATATTGAAACAACACTAACAGATTCAAAAGCCTGGTGGCCTGCCGATTGGGGACATTATGGTCCATTGATGATCAGAATGGCGTGGCATAGCTCCGGCGTTTATCGTGTCCATGATGGCCGTGGCGGTGCCTCTGGCGGACAACAACGTTTCGATCCACTCAATAGCTGGCCTGACAATGTCAACCTCGATAAAGCTCGTCGTTTACTCTGGCCGGTAAAACAAAAATACGGTCGTAAAGTTTCATGGGCTGATTTAATGGTGCTTTCTGGTAATGTTGCTCTAGAATCTATGGGCTTTAAAACACTAGGTTTTGCTGGTGGCAGAAGCGATGACTGGGAGCCTGACCTTGTATACTGGGGCCCTGAAACATTGATGCTTGACGACAAGCGCCGAGATAAAAAAGGTAAGCTAAAAGGTCCTCTTGCCGCTGTAGAAATGGGTTTAATTTACGTTAACCCTGTTGGCCCTCATGGCAACCCAGATCCACTGCTTGCTGCTAAAGACATTCGAATGTCATTTGGTCGCATGGCAATGAATGATGAAGAAATTGTCGCGCTTTCTGCTGGTGGTCATACATTAGGCAAAGCTCACGGCGCGAAAAAACCAGAGAAATGTATCGGCGCAGAGCCTGGTGCAGCACCAATCGAACAGCAAGGTTTAGGTTGGAAAAACAGCTGTGACTCAGGAGTAGGTGCAGATGCAACCGGTAGTGGCTTAGAAGGCGCTTGGACTGTTACACCAACAAAATGGTCGTCAAACTATCTTGATAATTTAATGAATTTTACTTGGGTTAAAACCAGAAGTCCTGCTGGCGCTATTCAATGGACTCCGAAAGAAAAATTCGCTGCTAATTTAGTGCCTGATGCTCATATTCCTAATAAACGTAATGCCCCTATTATGTTTACCACTGATTTAGCATTAAAAGAAGATCCGAGCTTTCGAAAAATTGTTGAACGCTTTAGAGCTGATCCAAATGAATTTAACAAAGCATTCGCCAAAGCTTGGTTCAAGTTAACTCATCGTGATATGGGACCAAGAGCACGCTACGTTGGCGCTGAAATTCCAAGTGAAATATCATTATGGCAAGACCCTATTCCTGAAGTTAACGGGGCATTAATTTCAGCTACTGATATTAGTAAGCTTAAAAAACAACTGTTAAATTCGGGGCTTTCTAGTGAAGAGTTAATAAGAACAGCTTGGGCATCAGCGGCAAGTCATCGTGTTACAGACATGCGAGGAGGCGCAAACGGTGCTCGAATTCAACTTGAGCCACAAAAGAGCTGGCAGGTAAATAATCCCGCTGAACTGCAAGGTGTATTAGCTAAACTTAAAGCCGTACAGCGTGACTTTAATCAGCAATCATCAAATAAAAAAGTTTCGTTAGCTGATTTAATTGTCTTAGGTGGTGCTGCTGCAATCGAGCAAGCCGCAAAAGCGGCAGGACACACAATTAACGTGCCTTTTAGTGCCGGTCGTGCTGATGCAACTCAAGCCCAAACAGATGTAAAATCTTTTAATTACTTAAAACCTGATGCTGACGGATTTCGTAATTACTACAACGATGATAGTTACATGTCGCCTGCCGAAATGTTAGTTGATAAAGCCAACTTTCTTGGTCTAAATGTACCTGAAATGACGGTTCTTGTTGGTGGTATGCGTGTATTAAACGCTAACTATGACGGTTCTTCTTCTGGTGTATTTACTAAAACTCCGGGTGTATTAACAAATGACTTTTTTGTTAACTTACTTGATATGTCAACAACATGGCGTAAAAATGAAGCTCAAGCAGGCTTATACCAAGGTTTTGATCGCATGTCGGATACATTAAAATGGCAAGCAACACCGGTGGATTTAATTTTTGGCTCTAGCTCTGAACTTCGTGCTATTGCAGAAGTTTATGCCTCTGATGATGCATCGGACAAGTTCGTTAATGACTTTGTTAAAGCCTGGGTTAAAGTCATGCAACTAGATCGCTTTGACCTTAAATAAGCGAAGATGACATAAAGTAGCAATGATCGTGTTTTAGGCTGATATTGTGAAATGATAGCGTTTTGAAATGGTGGTCTTTTGAAATAAAGTTGTCATAAAACCGGTAAAAACAAAAAGCGAGTAAAGCTATCTAATAGCACTACTCGCTTTTTTATAGTTAGCCCATTACCACTGCATTGGGTCAACTTTATAATACTGGGTTAATTGTCGATATAGCTTTGGATGCTGGTGATTAAATTGCTTAGATTGCTCAAAAAACACTTCCGTTGCCACCGCAAAAAATTCTGCTGGGTTTGTTGCCCCATAATAATCAAATAGCGATCTTGCCCCGGTATTAGCCTGCTTTTTTAGTAGCTCAAATTGTTTGGAAAAAACTTCTGACCAACATTGATAGCTTTGTCCACTGTCTAATATTGGTGCGCCATTAGCACTGCCATCTTCTTGGTCAAGTTGATGGGCAAATTCATGAATGACCACATTACGGCCATCATCTGGAATTTCTGCCCCTTCTAAGGTATCTTGCCACGACAAAACCACTTTACCAAAATCCCAAGATTCGCCAGCTAAAACTAATTTTTGAGTAAAATAAACCCCGTCTCCACTGCGTGTTTGTTGCTGTTTAACAAAGGCACTAGGATAAACTAAGATGGTTTGCAATTTCGGGTAATAGTTAGTTTTACGATTAAGTAACAACAAACAAGCTTGTGCTGCGATGGTGATTTTTATTTCATCAGTGATCACCACACCATTACAGCCCACAAATTCTTTTTCAGCTATAAACACCTGAATATGCTGTTTTAACTGTAATTGTAGATCTGCCGGCATCTTTCTGAAATAAGGAATTCTTTGTTGAATAATTTTTCGCCATGATTTTTTAAACGGTTTAGCTTTTATCAAGCGACGTTTATGCTCCAACCAATAAGGCTTTCCAGCTAAATAGGCAATGAGTAGTAAACCAATAAATACAGGTAGTAAGTATGACAACATATTAAAATAACCAGATAAGCTTTATTAGTAAATGTGGACAAGTGAATCAAATAGCAAATTATTTTTATATATCAGTCTTATAAAGCCTTGATAATAGATAAATTAAAAATAATTAAAAATAATTAAAAAAAAGATAAAACAATTTGAACTTAACTCACAATAAGCACTCATACTAGGTGAGAGAATTTATTTCCCTAGTGTTTTATGTTTTTATAATGCGTTTACTTATTTATAGTAAACGCTTTTTTTTGGCTGAAATTTAGCCAAAAAAAAGTCTTACAACTTATAATTTAAATTCTTTGTTAATCCGCAGCCAATAAAAAAGCCAATAGCTGAAATAGGCATTGGCTTTACGTAGCGTTACACTTTATTGTTTAGCTAGCTATATTTTAGCCAGCATTATTAACTTCCAGCGGCTATTTTTCGCGCTTGATGCAATTTTTTATAGCTATCGATTAATCTTAAATGTTTATCTAAGCCTTCAAGGTTCATGCTGGTTTCGCTAAGACCGAAGAACTTAACATCGCCATTGATAGAGCCGATAACATTATCCATCACACTCTGACCAAACATGCGAGTAAAATTCACTAAGAAGTCTTCAAGTTCCATTTCTTCATCTAAAGCAATTTCAAGTACCGCCTGCATCGCTTGATAAAACAGACGTCGTTCAACAGTGTTATCGTTAAATTGTAAGAACTCTTCTACTAGTTCTTGTGCAGCTTCCAAAGCGCCTAATGCCAAATAAATGAGTAACTTAAGCTCTAGAATTGTCAGTTGTCCCCAAACGGTATTTTCATCGAATTCAATACCAATTAAGGTACGAATATCAATATAGTTATCAAGTTGGCTATCTTCTAAACGGGTCACTAAACTTTCTAACGCGTCATCATCCAAAATATGCAAGTTGAGGATATCTTCACGATAATTTAGCGCCTTATTGGTATTATCCCAAATGAGGTCTTCTACCGGATAAATTTCTGAATAATCAGGCACTAATATACGACAAGCGGTTGCACCAAGTTGGTCAAATACTGCAACATAAGCCTCTTTACCTAAGTCTTTTAAAATAGCGAATAAACAGTCGTTTTCTTCTGCACTGCTACCAGAGAAATCCCACTCACTGAACTCATAATCATGCTTATTGCTAAAGAAGCGCCACGAGATCACCCCTGTTGAATCAATAAAATGTTCAACAGCATTTTCTGGCTCTGATACCGCCAAACTATTAAAAGTTGGTCTTGGCACATCATTTAAGCCTTCAAAACTACGACCTTGTAGCAATTCAGTTAAACTGCGCTCTAACGCCACTTCAAAACTTGGATGCGCGCCAAAAGAAGCAAATACGCCACCGGTTTTAGGGTTCATCAGCGTGACACACATCACCGGAAATTGACCACCTAAAGACGCATCTTTTACGACAACAGGGAAGCCCTGATCTTCAAGCGCTTGGATACCAGCAAGAATGCTCGGGTATTTTTCAAGTACGTTTTTAGGTACATCGGGTAAAACAATTTCTTGCTCGATGATCTGTCTTTTTACCGCTCGTTCAAATATTTCAGACAAGCACTGTACTTGCGCTTCAGCTAAGTTATTACCTGCGCTCATGCCATTACTTAAAAATAAATTTTCAATTAAGTTAGATGGGAAATACACCGTTTCACCATCTGATTGACGCGTATAAGGAATAGCGCAAATACCACGGTCAATATTACCCGAATTTGTATCAATTAAGTTAGAGCCGCGCAATTCATCATCGGGGTTATAAAGCTCAAGACAATGATCATCTAAAATACCGCTAGGTAAGTCATCACTTTCATCTAACTCAAACCATTTTTCATTTGGGTAGTGAACAAAGTCACTGTTGGCGATGTCTTGACCTAAAAACTGATCATTATAGAAAAAGTTACAGTTAAGACGTTCAATAAACTCACCTAAGGCAGAGCAAAGCGCGCTTTCTTTGGTTGCCCCTTTACCATTGGTAAAACACATTGGCGAGGCAGCGTCACGAATATGCAATGACCAAACATTCGGGACAATATTACGCCACGAGGCAATTTCTATTTTCATACCAAGGCCAGCTAATATAGCGGTCATGTTGGCAATGGTTTCTTCAAGCGGTAAGTCTTTGCCTAAAATAAAAGTACTGGCTTGTTCTGTAGAACCTGACATCAACATGGCCTGTGCGTCTTCTTCAAGGCTATCAACAAGATCTACTTTGAATTCAGGACCTGTTTGTATCACTTTTTTAACCGTACAACGATCAATAGAGCGTCTGATGCCTAATCGATCTTTTTCTGAAATACTTTCTGGCAATTCAACTTGAATTTGAAATATTTGCTTATAACGATCTTCAGGGTCAACAATGTTATTTTGTGACAAACGAATATTTTCAGTTGGAATATCGCGAGAGTTGCAATAAACCTTGACAAAGTAAGCCGCACACATCGCCGAAGAGGCAAGAAAATAATCAAAAGGTCCTGGCGCTGAGCCATCACCTTTATAGCGAATAGGTTGATCGGCGATGACGGTAAAGTCATCAAATTTAGCTTCAACTTTTACGTTGTCGAGAAAATTAACTTTAATTTCCATTGAATTGGGCCCTACAATTGACTGCTGTTCTTGGTTATATTTCTGTTTGAAATCTTACCAAATAGCGAATTTATCTTAATGAGGGGAATTATCGTTTTTTTTGCCCGAATAGTCTTGGGTTAATTACACAAAGTGGAGAAATAGCCGGATAAATCTAGCAAGGGGTATGAAAATAGTGGCTAGTCAAAGGTCAAATTAGCACGGTTATTGTTTTCGATCGTTATATCGCAACGTAAGTTAAAAATAAAGGCCGATAAAAGCTACCGACCTTATATACCCAAATCACTTGAAATTGGTTTGGGTATAAAACACATCACTGAGTCTGTCATTAAGGACAATTGATTGAAAGACGCTCTTGCTCATTTTCTGGTGATTCAAAAATAATATTACTGACAGAGATCTTAGCAGTCCCTGCGGTATATAGTGCAAATGGCGAAACAATTTTATCCATTTGTATACCTTGCTTAGCAAAACAGCGTAAATCTATCGCAATATCTTGCCACTGCCCGGCAGGAAGGGCTTTTAACTGTTTTTCGATATTGACAGCGGCGCGGCAGCTCCCCATAGCATCACCTTCAGACTCACAATGCATTTCAACGAAAACTGGCTTATTGGCCGTTTTATTGAAAGCACCGTCATGCTTTATGGTCATCACTAATGACGACTTTTGCTCAAGTTCAAACGATAGGTCTTCTCTGAAACTGCTAGAAAAAATAATTCCCGCTTTCGCACTACCGTCAGTTTCAAAACGAAAAGCATCTTCTTGTACGACTTTATCAACAGTACGATACACAATACCCGGCAACATCGCGCTATTCGACAGCAACTCAGCAGCTTGCAATGAAGACGTTAAAAACATCCGCCAAGGCTTAGCCACTTGGCCAGAAAAAACCACGGTGCTTTTTGCTAGACTTGCATCCGTGCTTAACTGCTCTGACAAACCATCAAGTGGGTATTTTTGCTTTTGCTGGGTGTCACCTCGGTAAGTTAAACCGTAGCCATAAGGTAACAACGGCTGGTAGTCGTCATCAAATCGGTTAACCGTTTGCGTTGCTGTTTTTGGCCAAGAAAAGGAAAGTTTACCTTTAAAGTCATGCTGGTTCTTATGAGCTTTATCGGTTAAAAGCACATCAGCAACCGCCTTACCTTCAGAGCCAGGTAACCAAGCAGCAACAAAAGCATCACTCGCATTAAGCTCAGCATTTACCCAGAGAGGTCTGCCACTGATAAAAACACTGACCACGGGAATACCTTGGCTTTTAAGTTTTTTCAATAGCGCCAAGTCAGTTTTCAAACCGCGTTGATAAGCTAAATTATCTTTATCGCCATGACCTTCTGCATAGGGTTCTTCACCAAAAACTACAATAGCGACGTCAGGTTTTTGTTGGTACTGGCCATTTTCACTCAGTGAAATAGTACCGCCGGCAGCTTGAACTTGTTGCGCAAGTCCATCATATATTGACGAGCCGCCAGGAAAATCTGCATTGCTATTATTGGTACCTTGCCAAGTTATACTCCAACCGCCTGACTGCTTGCCGATATTATCAGCGGCATCACCGGCAACTAAAATATTCAACTTAGGTGAAAGCGGTAATATATTGGCTTTGTTTTTCAGCAGCACTAATGACTCGCGCACGGCTTGTCGGGCCACCTCTCGATGTGCTTCACTACCAATAAGTTCGGTTTTCCCAGAATACAGTCGTTTAGCAGGACTTGGTTTACTAAATAGTCCTGCTCGTAATTTAACCCGCAGAATACGGCTAACCGCATCATCAATACGAGATTGTGGGATAACACCTTGTTTAACTTGCGCTATAGTGTTTTCCAGTAAGGGTTTCCAAGCATCGGTTGGCACCATAAAAATATCCAAACCAGCATTAGCGGCTTGTGGACAGTTATCATTCGTACAACCAACAATTTGTCCGTGACCATTCCAGTCGCCAACAATAAAGCCATCAAAGCCCATTTTTTCTTTTAATACCTCGGTTAATAAATAACCATTGCCGTGTATTTTATCACCGTGCCAACTATTAAATGACGCCATTACTGATTGCGCGCCAGCAGTTAAACCGCCAACATAACCTTGGGCATGAATGTTATATAACGCTTGCTCTGATGATATATTATCACCTTGATCATCACCGGCTATCGTACCGCCATCACCAATAAAATGTTTAACGGTACTGATCACGCGATCATCACCTAAAAAATCACTGCCCGCATGCCCTTGTAAACCTTTGACTACTGCAGCAGCATAAGATTTTACAATTTCAGGATCTTCAGAGTAACCTTCATAGGCACGGCCCCAGCGATCATCTCTCACCGTTGCAACGGTTGGTGCAAACACCCAGTCAATCCCCGTCACCATCACTTCTGTCGCCGTTATCTTGGCAATTTTTTCAACTAACTCAGGATTATAAGCGGCTCCCAAGCCAATATTGTGGGGAAATAAAGTCGCACCAATAACATTATTATGACCATGAACAGCGTCCGTACCCCACATAGTTGGGATCGTAGAACCATCGAGAGAATCATCAATTGACGCTTGATACATTGCTTCTGCAAGCGCAATCCAATCCTGCGGTGTTGCATGTTTATTATTATTGGGGAATGCGCCACCGCCATTAAGATAAGAGCCAAAACCATATTTACGCATATCCTCAGTGGTGATATCACGAATTTCTGGTTGGATCATTTGCGCAATTTTTTGCTCTAAAGTCATCGTTGACAACATTGTTTTTACTTGTTGTTCAAGGGCGGCATCGGTTTTAACGGCTGAATTTATTGTTGGCCAAATTGATAAATCGCGATCAGATTGTTCGGTACTCGCTTCATGGTTACTTGCTTGTTCTTGAGTTGCTGAGTTACAGCCCTGCATCGCAAGAAAAACGGCAGCCGAGAGCAGAGCAAAGGTTAATTTATTCATGATGCACGCTCCTGAGTAGAAGCTGCAGTTGGCGTAGCGCCACTCATGCCGTAATAAACAATATACCCATAACAAAATACCGGGATAACAAATGACAATTGCACGCCAACAAGATCAGCAAGAACACCTTGCAGCAACGGTACAATCGCACCACCAACAATGGCTAAACAAAGAATACCGGCACCTTGACTGGTATGTTTATCTAAACCATTGAGCGCTAGACTAAAAATAGTCGGAAACATAATAGAATTACACAGACCTACTAATAAAATGGCCCACATCGCAACAACACCACTGGTCAGTATAGCAATAGTCACTAATGCCAGCGCAAAAAGCGCATTAAAACTAAGGGCTTTATTAGCAGAAATTTTTTGCATAACAACGGCACCAATAAAACGGCCAACCATGGCTCCGCCCCAATAATACGTTAAGTATTTTGCGGCTTGTGATTCTTCTAAACCTGCAATATTGGCTTCACCAAAAAAGTTAATTAAAAAGCTACCTATTGACACTTCAGCGCCAACATAAACAAAAATTCCTAACGCGCCTAAAACTAGATGACGATATTGCCACGCAGAGCCTTCTAGCACTTCATCAGCTTGGATTTCTGCACTGCTAATATGCGGTAACTTTAACCAAGCAAAAACAGCAGCCAATAGTAATAAAGCCGCGGTTAATATTAAATAAGGCACTTTCACTGAATCTGCCGAAGGCGCAACTGACATCGAGCTTGCCGCTTCATTAAGAATAAACAAAGCTCCTAAATATGGCGCAACCGTTGTACCTAATGAATTAAAGGCTTGGGTCATAGTTAGGCGTGACGACGCCGATTCTTTTGGTCCAAGCAAAGTAACATAAGGGTTTGCAGAAACTTGTAAAATAGTGATACCACTTGCTAAGACAAACAAAGCTGACAAAAACATCGGGTAACTGTGCATTGATGCTGCCGGATAAAACATCAAACAACCTAAGGCAGCAACAACTAGCCCTGCGACTATGCCTTTTTGATAACCCACTTTTTTCACTAGCTGCCCGGCCGGTAATGACACTAAAAAATATGCGCCAAAAAAGCAAAACTGCACCAACATTGATTGCGTGTAAGTTAAAGCAAAAATAGCTTTTAAATGAGGAATAAGAATGTCGTTTAAGCAGGTAATAAAGCCCCACATAAAAAACAATGTTGTTAATGAGATCAGCGCAAAACGATTTTGATTCGGTGAACCAATATTAGCGTCGCTATGTTGGCTGTCTAATACAGCTGAAGTGCTAGCCATAAGAAAAGTCCTATACAATGGAAATAGCATGTCATGTGCTGTCAATATTCATTAAATTAAGCTTCAGCAAGTTAATGAATATATTAGTGGTACATCACAAGACAAAATTTAGAGAAATGTGCGCCTACAGATCATGCAGGCGCTACGTTTATGACCGATTACCTAAAGCTATAACGAACACCTAAGGTATATCTTGAACCATACTGATTAGCAGATAAGAACTGTTCTTCATAGCGACCGAAAGACTCTTCCGTTTCGTTATTTAAATTAACAGCTTCAACAAATACCGTGAAGTTATCGTCAATATCATAGTTAACGCTCATATCAATCTGACCAAATTCTTTAGCAAACTGTGGAGGAGCATCATTTGAGCCCTGATCTTGACCAACACCAATGAGATACTGATCACGCCATGCGTAAGTAACCTTCACCGACAAACCATATTTTTCATAAAACACTTGAAAGTTTGCCGAATCACTTAAACCAACGAGAGGCGATTGCTGCTCAAGGCTTTGTGTGTCAAATTCAACATCACCATCAACAAAGGTAGCATTAGCACCAAAGCCAAAGCCTGATTCACCAAAAAGATGCTGAATTGCGACTTCAACACCATCAACCATTTTTTCATCAGAGTTATAGGGCTCGCTGATATCCCACGCCATAAGTGGATCATCGGCATTAGGAACAAGGTAACCTTGAGCATTTAAGGTGGCGCCATTTTCTTGCATTCTGGCAAAAATATTATCGCCGGTAGTTGATATGCCTTCAGCGGAAAGATCAGCTACCGCTTGTGCATAGCGCGGTCCCATAGAGATATCGCGTATTCCCTCGTATTGCGCAACGCTACTGCGAGTACTGATGAAATTTTTAACATCTTTTCTAAAGTAACCAACAGCAGCATAACTGCCCTCGGCATAATAGTACTCAAGACTGAAATCTAAATTTTTAGACTCATATGGGTCTAAATCTGTATTACCTTGGCTGCCCGTACGCGAATCCAAACCCGGACTTGGGCTTAATGCTAAGCCACCCGCTAAGTTGCCCAAAGGCGCGCGAGAGATAGTTTTGCTCCAAGACGCTCGAGCGACAATATCATCGGTTAAGTCAACACGAACATCGATCATCGGTAAAAGAATGTCGTACTCACCTTCTTCAACGTAGAAGTTATTTTCACCTGAGGTATATTGCGTTAACCACTCCGTTCCTCCTAGCCACCAAACATCATTGGGAACATCTTGTAAAACATTACTTTTTACTTCTGTTTCTTCGTAACGTAGACCAAAATTCACCTGTACTGGAAAGTCTGCGACATCAAAATCCCACAAAGAAGAAACATAAATACTGTTGGTATTTTCTTCTACCGAACTTTCTGACTGAATGCTACCGTCTCGATACGGGTCGGTACTAAAATAATCATCGCCTAGCAGGTCTTGGTTTAAATAAGCTTGTGAACGAGCCACCGCTTCATCAAAGTCAAAACTATAGTAATATCCTGCGCCAATCGGATTACTGCCATTTGAGAACTGGTCCAAAAAGCCACTTGTGCTGTTGTAATTAAACATACTGTCTGGAAATGCTGCAGAATAATTGGGGTTAAATAAGAAACCACCAATTAGGCCACTCCAAGCATTTGAGCCACCCATTTTTTGTTCTGTGCGAGCAAAACCAAACTTAACGGTCATCAACGAAAAGTCATAAGGATTTTCCCAAACACCATCAATTTGCAATTGTTCTACTTCAGCTTTGCCTGGACTATGAATAAATTGACTAAAATGTGAATCCATTTCACTGGGCGCTAGTGTCGTAGAGCCATTTCGCCAAAAAATTGTGCCCTGCGGAATATCACCACTTCTAAAGTCATAATGTTTAGTGACTAACTGATCAGAACCAAAAACCAATGAACCAGTGCCATTCATGCCTTTGTCTTTGCCGTTATCTTCTTCACTTTCTGAATCATGATAATCGACTGAGAAACTCAACTCATCGCTTGCTTGCCATTCAACATTAAAACCCAGTGACTTTTCACTGACTTCAGTGGTATCACGGTTGGCCGTATAAGAGCCATCGTTACCAGATAAATCGGCAAATAATACTGTGCCATTGCTATCGAGTTCATAACTATTAATGTTACCGCCATAATCGTGCCATTGCCCCCAACCTACTGAATTTGTACCTGTGGTAGATTCACCTAGGGTGTAATCTAGGGTAATAACTAAGCTGTCAACTGGCGCGTATTGCAAGGTCAGATTGGCATTAGTTCTTTCACGTTCAACGTCAGCAATACCATAATTCATATCGCGAGGAAAAAACGCCCCTGCGGCTGCATTAGCACTACGATTATCAATAATTTTATCTGCATCTAATGTCGGTAATTGAGCATCTGGCTGAAATTGCCAACCTTGTATATTTGCCGATTGCTTTTGGAAATCGCGTTCTTGGTGAGAGAAAGAAAACGCTAAACCAAAGGTTTCATCAGCAAAAGTATTACTGTATAACGCTGAAAACTCGGGTGTAATATCATCACCGGTGACATTGGATTCATCATAAATACCTTTCGCCGATAGGGTATATTTTTCTCCCGGACTTTGTAGTGGTTTAACGGTAACAATATTGACTGTTGCACCTAAACCACCGCTAGGTTGTTCACCTCGTGCGGTTTTATATACTTCTAATGCCGAAACACCATCAGATGATAAGTTTTCTAAACTGTATGAACGAGAATTACCCGTACCTGGCATTTGTCGGCCATTTAAGGTAATTAAATTAAAATCAGGTCCAAAGCCACGTACAGTAATTTCGCTACCTTCGCCATTAGAGCGACTCACTGAAACCCCTGTAATTCGTTGTAAAGATTCCGCGAGGTTTGTGTCAGGAAACTTACCCATTTCTTCGGCAGAAATAGCATCAACAACCCCTGACATGGATCTTTTTAAATTCATTGAACGGATCAAGCTGCCCTTAATACCTTTAACTTCAATTACTTCTATTTCGCCATCAGTTTTTTCTACTAAATTTTCTTCGGCTGCAATTAGTGGTGCACTTAGGCCTGTCGCTAAAATTGAAGAGATCGCCAATGCAATAGGTTTTTTTAAGAATTTTGAATTTTTCATTTTCACCCTACTTCTTATAATTTGTTTGTTAATAGCGGCTTTAGTGTTTTTGAAAGCCGCTTAACTTTAATTTCTATCGATTACGTGGCTATTAATTCGTTGGCTCGTAAATCATCATGTTGTCTAGACGATAAACGGCACCTTCACCTTCGCCCCATGCAGGAAATACCATAACGACATCGATACCACTAATATCTAAGCCCGCATCAAATAATTGTTGCAGTGTGAATGTATAGGTTTGCCATTCGCCGGACACTGGAGCCGCACCTTCAACACTGTCGGTAAGCGGCATTTCTGCAAACGTGGCATTATTGTTTGCTTCAATTTTTAATATCCAAGCAGCGCTACCAGGCATTGATGTCACTTTCATTTCGAATTGAACGACGCCATTAGCTAGCATTGCTGACGCATCAACCGGTGCAGGATTTTCGACAAACTCTTCTCGTGCAATAATTCCCATGACAGTTGGCTGTGCGCCAATTGAAAACTCGGCAGTGATACCATGAGCCGTGTCGTCCGCAACAAGTGCCGGTGTTGTGCCACCACAGCAATCCCATAAAGCCCAACCAACAGCCGGCGCTTCAGCAAATAAGGTATTAACACCTGTCGCTGCGGTAGGATCATAAATTTTAACGTTATCTACACGATAAATAGCGCCTTCACCCGCACCCCATGCTGGAAAGATCATTAAGACATCAATGGCACTAACATCTAGGCCAGCGTCAGCTAAATCAGATAAGTTAAAGGTATAGGTTTGCCATTGTTCTAAAGCAGGAACAACGGCTTCAACGCTGTCAGTTAATGGCAGCTCTACAGAGCTGGCATTATTATCTGCTTCAACTTTAAACAACCAAGCAGCATCACCAGGCATTGACGTTACTTTCATATCAAACTGGATAACACCATTAGATAGAATGGCAGAAGCATCGAATGGAGCGGGGGTATCGGTATTAGCGGCGCGAGAAATAAAGCCCATAACCGTTGGCTCTGCACCAATTGAAAATTCGGCTACATTTCCGTGTGCATCATCATCTAATTCAACCGTTGGTGTTGAACCGCCACAACAATCCCACATTGGCCAGCTAGGGTTCTCATCATCGCTAAAAACGACAAGCTCTGGTGAAGCGCCAACATCACCCTCAATAGCGATATTGGTGATTAAATATTCTGCACCTTCGCCCGTTCCCCACGCAGGGAATATCATCACCACGTCAATAGCGCTTAAATCAAGACCTTTGTCCTGTAAAAATGCTAATTCAAAGGTATAAGTTTGCCATTGGCCGATAACCGGCTCCGCCCCTTCACTACTTTCACTCAGCGCTACATCACCCGTATTGGGACCACCGTCGCCAGATTCTGATTTGAGTATCCATGTTGTTGCCGAGGTAGGTGGCGTTATTACTTTCATTTCAAATGATAATCGACCATTTAGATCAACGAGAGGTGAGGCATCAAACGGGCTGGATACGCCGGAAAAACCTTCAGGAAAATGTCCATCTCTGGTTGAAAAACCTAATACCGTACCGTTATTGTCGTTAATATTAAATTGCACGACATTGCCTTTATCGACATCAGCAATGACTGCCGGTGTTGTACCACCACAACAATCCCATGCGGTCCAATTAACATCTAATTCACCATCAAATATTGCTAGGTTTTTTGCTACACCATCACTCGGAGGCAAAGGTACCGGGGCTTTACCTTCAACTAGACCGTCTTCTAAGTCATCATAGCCCGAACGCACCGTATCACAGCCTTTACCTGTTTCAGGATCAGACATACATTGGTAAACTCGCACGTAGTCAACATCAAACGTGTTACCGACACCAAAAGCCGCGGCGTCGACACCCGTAGCATTAACATTTTCAGGCCAATCTCCACCAACCGCAAAGTTTAAAATTAAATAAAAATCTTTATCAAATGGCGCCGTATCCCAAAAAGTGGTGAGTTCGCCGGAAAGTTGCTGATAATATTCAGTAAACCAACCTTTATGCGCTAAACCTACCGCTTCATCCTTACTGTTGTAACGTACTTTTGATTGACGTTGCGTAGCGTATAAGTAGTTATCCATATACCAACGAATTTCACCTTCTTGCCATTCGATGGCATAGGTATGAAAATCATCAGCTGGGTTAACGCCGCTTTCTTGATTGTATGCTTGGCCTGATGAAGAGTTATTTGGCCAAGCTTTACCGTAATGTAGTGTGCCGTAAATATTATTTTCTGCACTACCGTCTTCTCTTGCCACACCTAAATTAACTGACTCAACGATATCAATCTCACCAGAACGAGGCCATTCGCCATATTCTTCATCCGTTGGCATCATCCAAAATGCTGGCCAACTGCCTTGTCCTGAAGGAAGCTTAGCGCGCATTTCTATGCGACCATATTTAAAATCAGCTTTGTAACGCGTGATCATGCGTGCTGAGGTAAAAGGCAATGCGGCGCCCTCTTCGGCCGGTAACGCTACAAGACTTAAGGTACCGTCTTTTACGTAAGAGTTTTCGACATTAGCGGTATAGCATTGTTTCTCTTGATTACCACCGCCATTACAGTCAACTTCATGCGTCCAATTCTGTGCATTGATCGCTTCGCCATCAAATTCATCACTCCACACTAAGGCCCAATCACTGACAGGTTGTTGCGGATCAATTTTATCCGGTTTAGTTTCGGTTTCTGCACTACCGCCACAGCCAAGCAACGACATTGTCGATACTACAGCAAGCAATTGTGTTATTTTCTTCGCAGCTTTTATCATAATTTGTTTTCCAATTACCCAACTATTTTACTGTGCTTTATAAACCTATTGATTTTAGTATTATTTAATTAAGATTTATTTAACACCATAGCTCGGCAGCCACATCATTATTTGCATAACGAGTGCAGACTACCCCCTGAAATCATACTGATATAAATTACAAATAGTTACAAACAAAATGCGCTATGGTGGTTGCTGCATGCGGCATGGGCGATTTTTTATCATGTGGCAAGATGAAACGATACAAAAGCACGATAAAGAGGTTAAAGCATTTGAACTAGGCACTTATTGCTATTAAATTTGCTTAGATTCGACAATTTTCTGAATGTCAGAGCTGAAGTTACGACTGACTTTGAGATGGACATCATCACCTAGCTCAAGAATACTTTCACTATTACGTAATGGCTTAATATTCTTGATACAGTTAACGTTGACCAGGGTAGATTTATGTATTCGAGAAAATATTTTAGGATCTAACTGGCTTTCAAGCTTTTTCATGGTAATACGCACGACATGCGTTTCATCATTGGTATGCACACACATGTAATCACCTGCAGCATCAATCCAGCGAATATCATGAATCGATAAAAACACCTTTTCATGATCGTTATTTTTGATCACAAGCTCTTGCACAAACGGTGTCGGTAATGGTTTATCTGACTCTAACCAATCTTCAAGTTCCGACACGGCTATGCCTGAACTTTCACCCAGAGCACGTAAAAGCTTGAACTTCTCTTTAGCTGAATCAACCGGTTTAACTCGCTGCATTATCCGCTCTACCGTTTTTTGCAAACGGCCTAAGTTAGCCGGTTTCATCACGTAGTCAATGGCGTTGAGTTCAAAGGCATCTAAAGCATATTCGCCATAGGCGCTAACAAAAACCACCATAGGTAAAATATCAGCTTGTAAAGCTTGAACAACTTCAATGCCATTAAGACCTGGTAAACGCAAATCTAAAAAAAGCACATCAGGCGACAGTGTTTGACATAAATGAATGGCTTGATCGCCGTCACTGGCCTCCGCAATGACCTCAATTTCAGGTATTTTTTCTAGCCGAAGTCGCAAGCCCTCTAAAGCCAGCGGTTCATCGTCGACAATTAATGCGGTAAGTGGTTTATTAATCATAGCTAAACTTAACTCTCGTAGGGAATAGAGATAGACACCATAGTTCCACCCTCATCAGTAGCGGTAATATCAACATGGTAATCGCCACTAAACATAGCATTTAATCTCGCTTTGGTATTACTCATACCAATGCCGAAACCATCACTGACTTTAGCTTGGGTTTCTTGGCCATTATCCGCTACTTGTATTATCAAACGCTCGGCTTCTTTTTTAGCGATAATACGAATTTTACCACCTGACTTTCTTAGCTCAATAGCGTATTTAATGGCATTTTCCACCAGTGGTTGCAATAACATGCTTGGAACTTGACAATCTAACACGGTTTTACAAACATCAATTTCAACTTTAAGTCGATTAGCAAACCTTACCTTTTCAATAGATAAGTATAGTTCAATTAACTCTAACTCTTTTTGTAATGTCGTTTTACTTTTATCATTTTTATCCAGTGAATAACGAAAAAACTCACATAACTTATCAATCATTTCATTGGCGGTTTCATTCTCATTTTTATAAATAAGTGTTGATATAGCATTCATGGTATTGAACATAAAATGTGGATTAAGCTGATAACGTAACATTTGTAGCTGTGCGTCTTTAGCAGCGGTTTGCGCCCGCAGAAGCATTTCATGCTCACCTTGTAACTTAGTGTTATAGAGCATAATAAAATAAATAGAAGTCCAGACAAACATCGTCGTTAGAGAGAAGAGTAACCAGCCACCAAACTCCAACATGTCCCACGCTTCGTTCCACTCTTGCTGATAAACCAAGACTTTATAGAAACTCAACTTAATGACATTAAAGACTAAGCCTAAGGTTGCCGCCGACAGAAAACTTAAAAACAAGGTTTTTTTTAGCGGAAAATGCACAATTTTGCGTATCAGCTGCCATTGCAAATAAGACAATAAAAAACCGCTGAGCGTTTCCAGCACTAAATTGATCATTTGTCCTGAAAAATTAAAACTCTCTTGCGCTATTTGCGGCCGAATAATCGCAAAGAAAACCACCACGGCGTAGCCCAACCAGCCAGATATTTGCAAAATCCAAAACTGATGACTTTGCTTAGAAAAAGCTTGTGGCCCTAATTCAAGTGTACTTTCAGTGCTTTTAGCTTCCATAGTGTCCATTTCAAGTTAGTAAGTTACTGCTATTCACAGTCTGTAAAGATATAACATATGCTAACAAACGAGCAACAAATGCGGCAAAGCGTGACAAATCTGCGACAACTCATGACAAGCACAACAAACCAGAGTAAAAGATTAACATCGTCATACTTTTATTTTTACCTTTATTTTATATTGCGCTTGCATTTAACTAGACAGTCGGTCTAATATAAAATAATGAAGATAAATAACACAACAATAAAACGTGGCCGACCAGCTAAGTCAGGCCGAAGCAGCAGCCAAACTAAACAAGCATTAGTGCAAAGTGGCGTAGAATATTTTACTGAGTTTGGCTTTGCCGCTTCAGGGCTTGATCAAATTTTAAAAAAAGTATCCGTACCCAAAGGCTCTTTTTATCATTACTTTGCCAATAAAGAAGCATTTGGTATCGCAGTGATTCAAGAATACAGTCACTATTTTGCCAAAAAACTAGATTTACACTTACTTAATGAAACAAACAAACCGCTAGTGCGCATTGAAAGTTTTGCTAACGACGCGAAAGCTGGTATGACACGCCATAGTTTCAAGCGTGGTTGCTTAATTGGCAATCTTGAACAAGAGGTAACCTTATTACCAGAAAGCCATCGACAGCAACTATTAGATACCTTTGATATCTGGCAAAAAAAAATAGCTTGTTGCTTGCAATTAGCCCAACAAGAAGGCGCGATTAATACTGCACTTGATTGCAATACACTAGCAAGTTTCTTTTGGATGGGCTGGGAAGGTGCTATCGCCAAGAGTAAATTGACAAAAAACTTACTACCTATCGATACTTTTATCGGTTCATTTTTGCAATTAATCGCAAAATAATTTTTTAACTATATTAATAGACGATCGGTCTATATTGGAGAGAGTTATGTTTAAAAGTTTAGTGATCAATAAAGATGACAGCCAAGGCTATCACACCCAAGTTAAAGAGCTTAACGAAGCAGACTTACAAGACGGTGATGTGCTTATTAAAGTACTGTACAGCACCATTAACTACAAAGATGCACTGGCCATTTCAGGTAAAGCTCCCGTCGTTAGGCGCTTTCCCATGATACCTGGTATCGACTTAGTCGGTGTGGTCGAGCAATGTGACAATAGTAAATTTGTCGTTGGCCAACATGTTTTACTTAATGGCTATGGTGTCGGTGAAAAATACCTTGGCGGCTTATCACAAAAAGCTCGTATTAATAGTGAGTTTCTTATCCCGTTGCCCAAAAGCATAACACCATTTAATGCGATGGCCATTGGTACCGCAGGCTATACTGCAATGTTGTCGGTCATGGCTTTGGAAAAACAAGGAATTACACCTGAAAGTGGCAGTATTTTAGTCACCGGAGCAACTGGTGGTGTTGGCAGCTTTGCAATTAGAATTTTAGCTGAGCTTGGCTATTCAATAACAGCATCAACTGGCAGTACTAAACAAGCGGCATATTTAAAGCAGTTAGGAGCAAACGAAATTATCGACCGAGCTGAGTTATCAGCACCAGGTAAGCCACTGATGAAAGAACGTTGGGCTGCTGCAATTGATTCTGTTGGTAGCACAACGCTAGCAAATGTATGTGCCAGTATCAATTACGGTGGTTGTGTTGCCGCCTGTGGTTTAGCGCAAGGTATGGATTTTCCTGCGACAGTTGCACCGTTTATTTTAAGAGGTGTTTCACTACTCGGTATCGACAGTGTTATGCGTCCACAACAAGATCGCTTAGATGCATGGGCACGACTTGAAAAGACTAAGTTAGCCGATAAAATATCGAAGATTTCCACAACAGTGGGATTAGAGGCTGCCATTGAAGTTGCCGACCAATTACTTGCCGGCAAAGTGACAGGTCGCGTTGTTGTTGATGTGAATGCTTAAGCAGTTTAATAGATAACTATTTGAATCATTGATACAAATAAATAGCTGTTATACCGTTCAGATGGATATATCTGGACGGTTTTTTATGGCACCTTTCTAAATATGATGCGTTATACCTTGCCTAAAACAACCACAGGAAGTTACATTTACTGTATTAAACTTTATAGCTATATCGATAATTTTAGCTATACAGATATGAACTGATCACATATTAATTGTTCGAATTAAAAAATAGCTAGGCCAAATTTCTCTGACCTCTCGCTCCCAACGCAGATCAACGTTGCCATTGGGTAATTGTAACAGCCAAAACTTCGCCCATTTTTGCACATTTTTACCCGACTTACTGAGCTTTAATGGTGAAAATCGGCGTTTATACTGATTACCTTTATATTCAAATACAGCGTTACTTCTGGCTCTTTTGTGCAGCAGATCTAACTCAGCACTAATCACTTCAACTTCTGACAGAGGTATGTACCCCTGCTCTTTTAAGCTAGCCAATATTGCTGCTTTCTTAATACTCACCTGCATATATTCATCTATATACGGGGTATATACCATGCCCGTTAAGCCATAAATAGAAGCAAGTTCACGATCAGCCAATGCCTTTAACGGTAGTAATTCTTGATTTACTTCACTTAGATCTCTCATAACATGAAGCCTTTTAGGCGACTTAACTAACTTAGCCAACGATGGTGCTCCCGTGATATAACGTTGCTTTCATATTCACTAACATTAGCGTGGTGGATCAATATTATTAGCAATACTGGTATTTAAACGAAACCAGCCCGCAATAGCATAGCGATCACGTAAAGCGGGTAACACTTCATGAGGGAATTCTTCACTTAAAAACACCACTATGGTACCAAAACTTGGTGTCACCGTGATTTTATTATGCTCAATAATTGCTGAATTAGCTAAAGATTGCTCATAAATTACTAATTCACCACCGTCATCACGCGACCAGTTTTGATTAAGATAAACCACCACTGATAACACACGGTTACCTTCGCCTTTAAATGCATCTTTATGTTTTTTATAAAAATCACCTTCAGCATAATGAGAGAAATGACTTTCAAAAGAAAACAATCCTAAAAACAAACGTTTATTTAAATACTCTTGTAGTAACCCCGCCCATTTAATCCAAGCACAACCGGCACTACTATTACCGTTTATCCAGCAAATTTCATCAGTACGAATAAAGTCATTAATGGTATGTTCTTTGGCTCGACCTATACCTGCTCGCTTAAAATTTTCACTTGGCAACTCTGTGATATGTTGTAATAACAGCGTGGTGAGATTTTCAGGCAAAGCGTAAGGACGAATACTGTGGCCTTTATCAATAACGTCATTAGCGATTAACTCAAAGAGTGATTCGAATTGTAATGGGTCATCATCGACAAGCGTCGCGTGAGCTAAGCTCAACGACATCCAGCCTTAGGGGATAGAACTAACATTTAGTTGTTAATCTAATAAAATGAAATATACGCCATGATAACACTGTGTCTCTGCCTTGAGGTAAACATTCGTTGTTAAAATGCAATTGAGTTTTCAACGCTATTTTTAAAGCCTATGGCGAGGCTAAATGATCAGTGATTTTTGTATCTAAACTCTTCTGCCAACTTACTGGCATTTGCAATAAAACTTGCTGTAATAATTGCTCTGAGACGTTTTTATCTGCTGTTAACTCTGATGAGGTTGATGATATTTTTGCCCACAAATAACTTTTTGCTAACAGCTGTTCTTTATTATTCTTTGCTTGTGTAAACTTTTGCCAATACAATAAAGCTGTTGGTATGTAAGCCTTTTGATACTTTCCTGACGCGGCTACTTCATACCAACGCAAGGCCTGATTTTCATCAACATCCATGCCAATACCTTGATCGTAAAACTGCGCTAAAAGGTAAGCTGAACTCGGTGATTTTACACTAGCAACCCGCTGTAACCAATTAAAAGCTTGCTGATAATCTTGAGGAAAGTATTGCCCATAGAAATACCATTGTGCCAGTTTTTTTTGCGCACTCACAGCACCTTGTTGAGCGGCTTGAAAACAGAGACGTTGTCCAGAAGTCACGTCAAGGTCAACACCATCACCGGAAAGTAATAACTCCCCCGCCTGACAAGCCCCCTCAGCTATCCCCTGCTCATACGCCTTTAAAAACCACTGATAAGCCAGTATTTTATTTTGTTCAACGCCCTGCCCGTCAAAAAAACACTGACCCAGTGCCTGCATTGCACCCGGCATATTATTTTTTGCAGCTTTTTGATACCACTGACACGCGATTGATCGTTGTGGTGACATCCCCCAACCCAAATCATAAAATAACGCGACATTAAACTGCGCAAGACCATTATCTAAATTGGCTTGCTCTTTAAAGGCAGCTAATGCGGCTCTATACTTTTGCTTTGCGAGTAAAGTCTGAGCATTGCGCAATGGACCCGCCCAATCATCAGTGTCGTTAGCAAAAGCAGGCGGCTTAAAGAATATGGATAGTAAAAGAAATACAAGGCCAAAAATTTTTCGACCTTGCTTCTGTTGATGTTTTACTGCTTTAGTCATTGTTACCAACGTAATTAACTGCGCGAAGGAAAAACACCTTGTAAGGCAATTAACCAAGTGAGCGAAAGGTAAGGGCCGCGAATATTAAAGCCCTGACTGCTACCATTATTATTCACCACGGTACTGGATGTGGAACTTACCTCAACACTTAAACTTAAAGCAATAGCATCAGCCCCCATATCAACGTTAGGTGCACCACTATTATAAATATTTTCTCGATTCGGACTATTAGCTAAAACCGCGTTAGTCGGCACGTTAGTTGTGCTGCTCGAGGCCAAAGCACGTAATGCTATCGTGGTAGCACTGGTGTCGACCGCATTGGTTGTCGTTGTCGTTGCGGTATGATTATGAACCGGCATTTGCAAAACATTTAAGCTATGAGTTTCTGCTCCGCCCTTTTGACCTAGACGATAATCACTAAGCCCTGGGCCACGCCCCTGACCTATAGGTGAGCGTCCACGTAAATCGGGCAAGCCGAACGTTGTTCGACCATCGCCGCCATAGGTCGTGCCTAGAATGGAAAATAACGCAGAGTTACTTGCAATAGCTAGCAATTGTCCTTCAGCTTTTGCCCAACTTCGAATGGTAAAATTACCACCAAAAGCACACATACCGCCAAGATAAGGCTGTGAAGAACAAGCAAACGCCTTCATCGGCATTGTGATAGCAGTGAGACTTAATCCTAAAATACAGCTTAATTTTATTACTTTTAATGTTTTCATTTTTATTTTCCTTAATGGATAAATAATAAATTAACGATTCATTCGGCGTTTAACCTGCAATAACGTAATCGCGACAATAAACAGTATGAAGGCACTAGGCTCAGGCACTTGTGAAGGGGGTTGTTGCCCACTGGTTAAATTATCAGCACCAATCACACTAATAAAGGCACTAGTGCGACTATTAAAAAAAGAATTTTCTGTAAAAGCTCCACCATCCATTTTTAATAGCGCAGAAAAGCTATTTGAAGCGTTAGCTGATAAGGTTATATCAAAAAGAAATGTGCCACTATCAGATAACGTAGCACCGCTAGTAGCTAAAGCAGTACCATTTTTTTTATCACCAAAAGCCGTATCCGAAGTTAAATCTGAAAAAAACATTTCAACAAGTAAGCTATTAAAAAGATTAATTTCAGCATCCATAAAAGCATCGTTGCCATCTGCATCAGCAAAATTTGAAAACGCTAATTCAAAAAAGACTTGATAGCTGTCAGTTGCCGAACTATTACTCAACGAAAAACCGATATCAAAGAAAAAACCAAGCATTGTGCTAGACACTCCAGACGCAGTCGAAGAGCCAATAGCACTAACGCCGACACCATCACCGTAATCTGTCAGCAGTCCACCTAAAGGATTAGCGCCCGTAGGGGTAACATTAGCAATCGATGTCAGTGTCGTGCCGCCGCCAATAACAAGTGACATATCGGCATTTTGACTGGCGTTACCTGTAGCAGAAGAAGAATTCACCGTATCGAATTCAACGTTACCGCTAATCATGAGATCTGGAGAAATTAAACTGGCTGTAACCGTAGGTGCAATAAAAATTAAAGCACATAGAATAGAGTAAAATCTTATAACTTTACGCATCCGTGTAATCCTTTTATAAGTGTTTGGGCTCAATAAGCAAGCTTTACGCCAGACCCCAAATTGCTCACAAAAGCAGCAACATATGCGATATTGAAAAATGCTTAAACCCAAAAGTGTAAGAAATACTGACAAATATAAAGCTACATAGAGGTATAGAGAGCCTAAATAATGACTTAGAATACAATATGATGACTTGGGGTTGTAATATGATGATTCAGACAGATAGTGAAAGGGAATACGGTTTATTAATTAAAAAACAATGACTTAGGCAATTTAAATAAACCAAGAACCTTAGCCCAGAAAATAAACAAAAGTAACATGATAGCCAAGCTATTAAGGTTAATTATCAACTAGATGAATTAAATTAGTAAAGTACGCTTACCATACCTTACTGGCGTTAATCGGCGTTAAGTTCACGAGTACTAGAACTTAACACCGGTGAAGCTTTAATAACTAAGCAATTTTCTTTACTTGTACTTGATTATCAAGGTATTCGTCTAATGAGCCTTGAAAATCAATTAACTTTTTATCTTTAATATCAATGATGCGGGTCGCTAAGCTTGAAACAAACTCGCGGTCATGGCTGACAAAGATTAACGTACCTTCAAAGTCTTTCAAGGCATTATTTAAGGCATCGATCGCTTCGATATCCATATGGTTAGTTGGCTCATCCATAATCAATACATTGATATCACCCATCATCAACATACCAAATAACAAGCGATTCTTTTCACCACCTGAACAGTTACGGGCTTTTTTATTGGCATCGTCATCGGTAAATAACATACGGCCTAACATGCCACGTACACTTAAATCATTATGACAAGGTCTACGCCATTGAGACATCCAATCCATTAAGGTGAGGTCATTATCAAAAAAGCGGCCGCTATCTTGTGGGCAGTAGCCTACTGACGCATTTTCTGACCATTTAACAACACCTTCAACATGCTCTAACTCACTCATTAAACAACGTAACAAGGTCGTTTTTCCGACACCGTTTTCACCAATAATAGCCAGTTTTGCGCCAGCTTCTAGTAGCAAGTTGCCCTTTTCAAATAATAAATTGCTATCAAAACCGTGACTTAAGTTTTCTAACTCCAATGCTTGACGGTGCATTTTTTTCCCTGGAGCAAAAGCAATTTTTGGCGTAATACGACTTGACGATTTAACATCATCAAGTTTAATTTTATCCATTTTTTTAGCACGAGAGCTTGCTTGTTTCGCTTTTGAAGCATTAGCGCCAAAACGGTTAACAAAGTCTTGTAGCTCAGCAATTTCTTCGGCTTTTTTTACATTACCTGATAATAACTGTTCACGTAGCAACGCTGATTGCTGTAAGAAGAACTCGTAGTTACCCGGGTAAATACGTAATTCACCGTAATCGATATCTGCCATATGGGTACAAACAGAGTTCAAGAAATGTCTATCATGAGAAATGATGATCATGGTGCACTTGCGCTTATTCAACTCACCTTCTAACCAACTGATAGTGTGAATATCCAAGTTGTTGGTTGGCTCATCAAGTAATAAAATATCTGGATTAGCAAATAAAGCTTGAGCAAGTAAAACACGTAACTTCCAACCTGGAGCGACTTGCTGCATTGACCCGTAATGAAAAGACTCTTCAATACCAGCTTCAAGTAAAATTTCGCCAGCACGGCTTTCTGCTGTATAACCGTCCATTTCAGCAAATTGGCTTTCTAAGTCACCAACACGCATGCCATCTGCTTCGCTCATTTCAGCTTGTGCGTAAATGGCATCTCTTTCTTGTTTAACTTTCCATAACGGCATATCACCCATGATCACAGTATCAATAACATTATGTGCTTCAAAAGCAAATTGATCCTGCCCCAAAGTACTGACTTTGTTGCCGGTACTTACTGATACATTACCTGAGCTTGGTACTAAATCACCACTCAATATTTTCATAAATGTAGACTTGCCACAGCCATTCGCGCCGATCAAACCGTAGCGGTGACCATTGCCAAATTTAGCCGAAATATTTTCAAATAACGGCTCTGCGCCAAATTGCATAGTAATGTTCGATGTAGTGATCAAAAGGTATTCCTATTTTCCGTTAACTAAACCCATTAACTAGTTTTCGCTAACAGATAGCGCTAACGGATAGTTTTAAAGTGAGAGTTAATACTGTAATTTTTAACAACTAAGCGAGTGTAAATATTAAACATCTGTCCAGTCATCATAATAAAGCCGCGCATTATACAGCAATATGACCTAGACCCCCATCGAAACTTTACTTTTCAGTGATTATTTTATAAACAGTCGTAGTATCTAGCGTTTTAGGGTGAATGTTTAAGATTTTGATAGGATTAAATTAATCTATGTTCTTATATTTCAAGGCTAAATCGACGCTTAATCCCTTAAGAAACCTTGCTAAGCCAAGGCTTTATTGTCATATTTTTTAACACATCCAAAGAAATACAAGCAGTTAAAAAAATTAAGGTGCTGTTTTTATTAAGCATATATGTAGCGGAATGTTTTTTGCATGTACGACCACTTACTTATAGTTTAAAATTACAAAAAAATTAATTAAAAAACTTTTAAATATAAAAGGAATACATGTGAAAGCATTGAAATCGTTATTGCTAACTTTTGGGTTTTTCATCACCGCCCAAGCTCAAGCAGGCTTTATAACCACAAATGAAACTGAGCTCGATGCTATATTTTCTCAAATCAGTTTTGCTAGCAAACCCATTGATATACGTATTGGCACAGCGACAGAACTCGTTCTCCCCAACTTAGTAGATATTACAACAGATGCCGAAGTGAATGAATTATTTAGCATGCATGTTGGCTTAGTTAATGTGGTAAATTTCTATTTTATAGACACTATTAGTGCATGTGGTGGCTTTTTGATTACTGGTATTGTCGGCTGCGGTGAAACGCCAGGTAATAATTTTGTTGTTGAATCAAGCTATGCAGCAGGTAGCTCTGGTGGTGAATTATTGGCACATGAATTAGCGCATAATTTAGGTTTAAATCATCAATCTGGCAACTACTTAATGAATGAATCACTCAATGGTCACACGACATTGACAACACTAGAAGTTGACCGTATTCACTCAAGTTCTTTAGTGCAAACTAATGGTCAAGAGTATTGGATTAACATTAACCCGGTATTGATTGTCGCTAGTGCTAGCACCCCTCTTCCTGTACCTGAGCCAAGCACGTTAATGCTTTTTTTACTTTCTTTCGGATTCATCTTTAAGAATGGTATAAAAAGAAAGTAAACAATTCAACTCAGTAATCCAACACTTGTTATCGTATACTACTAATAAGTGTTGGTACTCGATGGATTTATAATGCAACTTGGCAAATTAGTTTTAATTTTAGTGTTAACTGCCCTCTTTTATATCAGCTTTTCAAATAGCAACGATCAGCCGCCGCCTACTGACTGGCTTGAATTCTGCCCTTATCAACAATTATGCTTTCAACGACCGACAGATTTAATGCCTGGTGAAGTCGTTATTATTGACTCTATTGCAGGCCAACTCGATAGTGATAATATAAATTTAACTTACGATTTAGGTCAGTATTCTTCTACATTTAGTGAGTTAACTCTTGCAAGCACTGAAGCGATAGTTATTGACGGTTATCATGGTAAATTACTAATACAGGAAAGGAAAATGGCGCTTAGTGTGCCCAACATCTCCGGAAAAATAGGTTTTGCTATGCTAATTAACTTCAAAAATAATGTTGAGTTAGCTCAAGGCAGAAGAATATTTGAGTCAGTAAAATTTAACGTTAAGTCGTAATAATTTAGACAATAAAGCGATCTTTTGCTACCGCTGTTCTTAAGTTACCACGCACTTCAACTATATTCATAAATACTCATATACATAAAAGCCTATCAATTGGTTTTTCGACTTTTATAAACCTTATTGAGTAGATTATCACTCAAATTATTTAATGATGATATTAATGTTATTTTGTAACAAATGAAGACTGAAAATTAAATACCCACTAAAATTCAACAACTTGTTAAGATGCAAATCAATAAACCGTTAAAAACACTATTTCAATAGCTGACTGATTGTTATATCTTGCATGTAGTACAGTTTGCCTATAGTTGGGAATTAAGTTATTAAAATAACAATGAAAACCAAATCACTCCGGTGTTGTCTGCTTTTTGTGACAGTCTTGTTCTCTAGCATAATAAACGCAAAAGATATTCTGATGGCCTTCGGACAAAACATTCCCCCTTATGTATTTGAAAAGCATGATAAAGGCATAGAAATAGATATTATCTCTGCTGCGCTAGCCTATAAAGGTCATACCTTAAAACCACTCTACTTCCCTCTAGCACGTATGCCTATTGCTTTTAGAAATCAGCAAGTCGATGCCATTATGGGAGATATGGGCGTTGACCTTAAAGTGCATGGCGGTTTTTACGCTTCTTCTGCCGTTACCTACGACAATGTTTTTATTAGTCTGAAAAGAAATAATTTTTCTATATCAAAACCGAGCGACTTAGATAAGCTGCAAGTAGTTTCTTTTCAAGGTGCTGAAAAACGATACCCTAATTGGCTAAAAAAAGTCGAAAAAGAAGGTCGACTTTTTAGTATTAGTAATCAATTTACCCAAGTGAAATTATTGCATTTGGGACGCTACGATGTGGTATTAAGTGATCGCTATATTTTTAGGTACTTTGCTAAACGTATGAAGTTGTTAAATGTACTCACCTTAGATGATGTTGATGAACATACATTTACCATGGAAAGTCCTGATGATTATCGTCCGGTATTTAGAGATGAAAACATTCGTGATGATTTTAATTTTGGCTTAAAAAAATTAAAAGAAAGTGGTGAGTTTCAAAAAATATACAATCGCTATATGAGCTTATAATTGGATGATTTAATCAGTGATTATATCCAGCTAACCGAGTGTTAATCTCGGCTTAATAAAATCTAAAAATGCCGATATTCGCTTAGAAACACTTGATGATTGATAAAATACCGCGTTTATTTGCTCTCGATCTGTATTAAGTAATCGAGATGAATTTAACAGTGATATCAACGTACCCGAAGCAATATCTTTATGCACCATAAATCCGGACAAACACGCAATACCATTGCCTGATAAAGCTAATTGTCGGATAGCCTCACCATTACTGGCGGTTATTGAAGGGAGTATAGTTTCAGCACCTTTCATCGGCCATTTATTCAGTGATTTAATATCTGAAAAGCCAATAATATCATGGTGTTTTAAATCTAAAGGCTGTTTAGGAATACCTCTTTTAACGAGATATTCCGGTGCAGCCACAACATAGAGCGGGCTAGTACCTAATGCTCGAGCATGCAATGTAGAGTCTGCCAATTTACCGATACGAATAGCCACATCGGTTCTATTTTCAATTAAATCAATAAAGCCTTCATTCGATCTAAGTTCAAGTTCTATATCTGGATAAGCGAGCTTAAATGCTTGTATCAGTGGTATTAATTGATGAAATATAAAAGGGCTTGCAGCATTAATACGTAGTTTACCCGCCGGTAATTCACCATGGGTAATAATATCATTTTCAGCACTTTGCATAGACTGCAAAGCAATTCTTATGCTATTGACGAATTGCCTCCCTTCATCGGTCAGCTCAATTCTTCGTGTGGTTCTGGTTAGAATAGCAACGCCTAATTGTTTTTCTATTCTACTCACAGCACGTGAAACGCGCGCAACTTGAATATCTAACACATCGGCAGCAGCAGAAAAACCACCGGCATCGATCACACAAAGTAAAAGTTCTAAGTCATCTGAACGAGTTTTCAAATCAACATTCATATCATTTTCTACAAAAGTATATTGTTAAAGGCGTTATTTATCACAACAGTATAGCGGTTAATAATAACATCTTCAAAGTGATGTTGAGTTTATCAGCAAGCACTTCCCTTAATGTAAATTTGAATATATTTGGAGATTAATATGCCACTCGCATTACTTGCATTAGCACTCAGTGCTTTTGCAATCGGCACCACAGAGTTTGTTATCGTAGGTTTATTACCCACGATGGCACAAGACCTTAATGTATCTATACCGTCTGCTGGGCTACTGGTAAGTTTATACGCATTAGGCGTTGCCATCGGTGCGCCTGTGCTGACCGCGTTAACCGGTAAGTGGAAGAGAAAAATGGTACTACTATCAGTGATGGGCTTATTTGTAATGGGCAACTTAATTGCATGGCAAGCTCCTAGCTTTCAAGCTTTGATTGTTGCCCGTATTTTAACTGGATTAGCTCATGGTGTTTTTTTCTCTATTGGCTCAACTATTGCCACTGGCCTTGTTTCAAAAGAAAAAGCGGCAAGTGCTATTGCCATAATGTTTACTGGTTTAACCGTAGCGTTGGTCACAGGCGTGCCATTAGGCACTTATATCGGTCAACAATTTGGTTGGGAAGCTACTTTTTTAACCGTCTCTGCCTTAGGAATCGTTGCGATGATCGGTAGCGCAATCTTAATACCTAGTGATCTACAACAAGCAAAACCAGCTAAAATTTCAACACAATTAGAAGTGTTAACGCAGCCAAGATTGCTACTAGTTTATGCCATCACCGCTATCGGCTATGGCGGAACTTTCGTTGCATTTACTTACTTAGCCCCCATCCTTAACCAAATTACGGGTCTCGATACTAACGTTATTGGACTCGTCATGCTGGTATACGGTATATCAGTTGCCATTGGTAATATCTGGGGTGGCAAAATGGCCGACAAAATGGGGCCTATTAAAGCACTAACAATCATATTCATCGGACTTGCCGCTATACTACTGGCCTTTAGTGTCACGGCAGTAAACCCCTTAGCCGCTATAGTCACCATTTTAATTTGGGGCGCTTTTGCTTTTGGCAACGTACCCGGCTTACAAGTTTACGTGGTCAAGTTAGCCGAGAAATATACACCTGACGCCGTAGATGTCGCGTCAGGATTAAATATAGCGGCATTCAATGTTGGTATTGCTTTAGGGGCATGGGGCGGAGGAATAATTGTTGAACAGTCTGGCTTAATGACCACCCCTTGGGTTGGCGCAATGGTGGTGTTAATAGCACTGGCACTAACTCGCTTGAGTGGCACATTGGACAAAAAAACAATGACATCATAATTAAATAATGTCATTCACATAACGACAAAAAATTACACTCGGCAATTATTTCCTAGCAGTAGTCACGATATATTGCCGAGTTTTCAGTCATTAAAAAAGCTATTATCTAGATAGCGCTCAAACGAAAAACTTACTTGCTTGAGGATTTTTTTCCAAATATTTAACAATATAAGAGCACTGTGCCACGGCTTTTTTATGATCTTTTTTTATCTGTTGTAATACATCTTCTAGCAATTTTTTTGCAAGCCCTTTACCTGCTAGTGCATCGGGAACGATAGTATGAGTTAAATGCATATGGCCATTTTGCTCATCATAAGTAATGTAAGCTATATGACCATCAATATGGTATTCATAGTTAGACTCAGCCGCATTATGGATCAGTGTATAAGACATATATTTCTCTTTAATCGAATTAATATTATTTTAGTTAAACATCGCATATTTTCTCACAAGTGTCACATTGCTGACATTTAAATATTTTATTTACTTTATACTAGCACCATTAAATTAGACTATTTAATTAATCCTATTTAGCTATCAAGTGAAAGAGCAACAGCCTCTAGCCACAACAGTAACAATAATAGTTAACAGCAGATTTATTTACACAGGAGGTTACTGTGAATTATAAAGATTATTATAAAATTATGGACGTTGATAAAACCGCGTCTCAAGATGACATTAAAAAATCATATCGAAAATTAGCACGTAAATTTCACCCTGATGTTAGTAAAGAAAAAGATGCCGAAAGCCTAATGCCGATCAGTTAAGATAACGATCGGTTGACCGATCCAAAAGATCATGCAAAATCCGTAGTTAGGTAACTAACTACGGATTTTTTTGTGAATATTGAACAAGCACTACAGACGACACTTGAAGAAAGTAACCGATACCATACCTTCGAAAAACTATCAGAAATCCTTTCTCCTGAAATCATTGAACAAGGCTTTGAAAAGGCTGGCATTGCTACGGTTCGCAAACGTAGGCTACCACTGGAAGCGGTTTTATGGTCAGTGATTGGTATGGCTTTATTTAGAAAAAGAGTCTGTTTGGAATATCGCCACTAAGTTAGACATCATGTTACCTGGCAAGAGTCAGCTTGTTGCTCCCAGTGCTATGGTTCAAGCCAGACAACGCTTAGGCGATGATTCGGTTAAACAAGTCTTCAATAAATCTGCACAAGCAATGTATAAACAACACGAATTTGAAACATGGAATGGTTTGAACCTATTGGCTGTGGACGGTGTGGTCTGGCGAACACCTGACACCCCAGATAATCGTAAAGCATTTTCTTCTGGCAGCAACCAATATGGTGACACAGCCTTTCCACAAATCCGTATGGTCTGCCATATGGAGCTTACCAGTCATCAACTACTCAGTAGTGAGTTTGATAATTACAAAACGAATGAAATGAAGCTAGCTGAGCGTTTGATTGAACGCACACCTGATAACTCTCTTACTATGTTTGATAAAGGATATTATTCACTTGGGATGCTTAATCGTTGGCACCAAACGGGGAGTGATCGACATTGGTTGATCCCAGCAAGACCGGACTTACAGTATGAAATTATCACATCGGTTGGTAAAAATGACCATATCATTGCATTGAAAACAACAAAGCATGCACAAAAGAATTTTCCAGATGTACCTGAAATCATTAACGCCAGATTAATCAGTAAAACAATAAAGGGTAAAAGCTATCGCATATTAACGTCAATGACAGATAGATTGCGGTTTCCTGGCGACGAAATTGTTGAGTTATACTGCCATCGATGGGAGATAGAACTCGGGTTTAGGGAAATAAAACAAACGATGCTTAATAGTGCATACCATTTGAGAAGTAAGCGTCCTGATATGGTTCGCCAGGAGCTATGGGGCGTATTACTCGCCTATAATTTAATACGAATAATTATGACGATGGCGGCGAAAGAAACAGGTATATGGCCAAATCAGCTGAGTTTCTCGAGTAGTTCGATGGCAGTGGTTCAGTATTTTTCGTCAATATCAATAATGAGCCCCGGTAATATTCCTATGCATTGGGATCATTTACTTAAAACCCTGCTCTTATTCAAACTTCCGACGAGGCGGGAAGATAGAAAATATCCCCGCTGGGTGAAACCCAAACCATCTAAATACCCTCATAAAAAGAAAAATGCCAGTTAGCTTAACTGACTGGCATTATGCCGAAAGCCGCTTTAAAGACATCAATGAAGCCTATGAAGTGCTACGTGACAAAGAAAAACGCGCAGCCTACGACCAACTGGGTAGTAACTGGCAAGGTGGACAATCAGGTTTTACACCACCACCAAATTGGCAAGAGCAATTTCATCAAGGTAGTGGTAGCTTCAACAGTGCCGGGCAAGGTGATTTTAGTGATTTTTTTGAATCCTTATTCGGTAGCGGCTTTGGTGGAAACCAACATACAACAGGCTCTCATCATTCCAGTCACCGAGCGGCAAAAGGACAAGATAGCCAAACAAAAATCATGATTGATTTACAAGACTCCTACACCGGAGCAACGCGAAACCTTACTCTACGTGAGCAGGTTGCAGGTCCGCGCGGGCAAATGCAAACGAAAGAGCGCACGCTGAAAATCAATATTCCAAAGGGTATTAAAGCCGGTCAAAAAATTCGTTTGCAAAAGCAAGGTGAAGCTGGCTTTGCTGGTGGAGCCAATGGCGACTTATATATCGAAGTTGGCTTTAATCCCAACCCTTTATATAGCGTTGAAGGAGCAGATATCACCACAGAGCTCGCCATTAGCCCATGGCAAGCGGCTTTAGGTGATAAAATAAAACTACCAACACCAACAGGCACCATAGATCTGACCTTGCCAAAATTGACCAGTAGTGGCAGTAAAATGCGCTTAAAAGGCCGTGGTTTGCCTGGTAAAATTGTCGGAGACTTTTTTGTGAAGCTAAAAGTTGCTCTACCAAAAAGCTTAACTGAGGAAGAGCAAGCACTATATCAACAGTTAAAAGAGCTTGCAGAGAAAAGAAAGCCATAAGTTTAAAGCTGTCAGCTTTGAGTAACTGATCGTTAGTTTTTTGTCTAGCACTTGTTTTTTACTGATAGCTCCAAACTGACAGCTTACAGCTATCTTTTGGTAGTCGGCAATAAAGGCGCATTAGGTAAATTTTCAGTAAATTTCGCGGCAGCTTCTAGTGCTTCTAAATCTTTAACAATGAGCTGGTTACGTTTTTTATCAAGCGTGCCAGCTTTTTTCCATAGCTGTAACTGCTTATTGATCACCTGTCTTACCGAGCCGGCCATACGCGCTAAGGTGTCATCATTTAAACCATTAACCAAATGATGCTGATGCTCCTCAGCTTTACTGCCGGTATAATACTTAATTTTATTGATATGATTTAAGATAATACGACTTAAGCGCGTAGGTACGTCATTTAAAATAAGACTACTGGCTTGCTGTTCTTTTTCACGCATTTTCTGTGCTAAATAAGGCATAAACTGCTGATTAAATTCAGGGTAAGTCCATAACCAATGACGCATAGTATCAAGCTTCACTGAAAGTAACTTGACTGTCGTTAACGGTGAAATAATAACATCGTGGGGCTGATTATCTAACAACACCATTAAATCAAAACAATCACCAGCATAAAGCATATCAAGTGTCGCTTCCCGGCCCGTTTCTGGATTACTTTGCTTTATTTCTAGTTGGCCATCAATCACGACAAAAAAGCGCTGCATTAAAATATTAGCATTAATGTACTCACCTTTACGCCATTCATCGAGCTGAAACTCCTGTTGAAAGTCTTCAATAAGCTTGCTCGGTAAGTCAGCAAAAATATTGGCTTGTTTAACTAATACCGGATTAGCTTTTTGCGGTAAATGACTAACATTTTTATTCATAGTTAACAAAACTTTAGCGTTATAGTAAACGAGTGATTTATTCTACCTAGTTGCTGCAATATAGTAAAAGCCAATCACCCTATTGATTTTTTTACTGTTAACACAAAAAACCTAACAAATTGATTTTTAATCTTAAAATTTTTTAATGTAAAAATAAATATCTAATTTATTCATACTGTCATATTTGTGACAGAAGCATTTTCTCAGCTTGCATAATATAGCTCCACTAACCAAACAGTGAAGGCTGTTTATACGGTCAAACTGCTTACTGGGTAATAGCCTTAAAGCATCAGACCTTTTTTATGAAGTTAATTTAAAAGAAGCAGGTAATTATTATGACTAAAACTATTGGTATTGATTTAGGTACAACAAACTCATGTGTATCGGTAATGGAAGGCGGCGTAGCAAAAATTATTGAAAATGCTGAAGGTAGCCGTACTACCCCCTCTGTTGTTGCTTATGCAGACAATGAAATATTAGCCGGCCAACCAGCAAAAAGACAATCGGTAACCAACTCCGAAAACACCTTATTTGCTATTAAACGTTTAATTGGTCGTAAATTTGACGACAAAGAAGTGCAAAAAGACATCAAGCTAGCACCTTATAAAATTGTCAAAGCAGACAACGGCGATGCTTGGGTGCAAGTCAATGGTAAAAAACTATCGCCACAAGAAGTATCAGCACAACTGTTACGTAAACTGAAAAAAGATGCTGAAGCTTACTTAGGTGAAAAAGTGACAGAAGCGGTTATTACCGTACCGGCTTATTTTAACGACTCACAACGCCAAGCGACAAAAGATGCAGGTAAAATTGCCGGCCTTAACGTTAAACGAATCATTAACGAACCAACCGCTGCAGCACTTGCTTACGGTGTTGATAAAAGCAGTAAAGCGGATCAGAAAGTTGCCGTTTACGATTTAGGTGGTGGTACTTTTGATGTGTCTATTATTGAAATAGCTAACGTTGATGGTGAGAAACAATTTGAAGTATTAGCAACCAATGGTGATACCTTTTTAGGCGGTGAAGATTTTGATTTACGCCTGATTAATTACCTTGCTGATGAATTCAAAAAAGACAGTGGCATCGATGTTAAGCAAGATCCATTAGCACTACAGCGTATTAAAGAAGCGGCTGAAAAGGCTAAAATAGAGCTATCATCAGCACTACAAACTGACGTTAATTTGCCGTATGTTACAGCAGACGCCAGTGGCCCTAAGCATTTAAACGTGCAGGTAACTCGTGCTAAATTAGAATCATTAGTCGATGATTTAGTCAAAAGTACCATAGCACCATGTCAGCAAGCGTTAAAAGATGCCGGTTTAAGCAAAAGTGATATCAGCGAAGTTATTTTGGTGGGTGGTCAAACACGTATGCCAAAAGTACAAGACGCAGTAAAAGCCTTTTTTGGTAAAGAACCACGTAAAGATGTTAACCCTGATGAAGCCGTTGCCATGGGTGCAGCCATTCAAGCAGGTGTGTTGTCAGGCACAGTAGGTGATGTGTTATTACTTGATGTAACGCCATTATCACTGGGTATTGAAACCTTAGGCGGTGTAATGACCAAGCTTATTGAAAAAAATACCACCATACCAACACGAGCGTCTGAAGTGTTCTCAACCGCCGAAGACAACCAAGCAGCGGTTACGGTGCATGTACTGCAAGGCCAACGTGAAATGGCAACTGATAATAAATCGTTAGGACAGTTTAACTTAAGTGATATTGCTCAAGGTCCTCGTGGCTCAGTACAAGTTGAAGTGACTTTTGATATTGATGCAGATGGTATTTTAAATGTCTCAGCCAAAGACAAAGCCACCGGTAAGGAGCAAAGCATTACCATTACCGCCTCGAGTGGTTTGAGCGAAGATGAAGTTAATCGCATGGTCAATGATGCTGAACTGCACGCCAATGACGATAAAGAAAAACGTGAGTTAGTTGAGCAACGTAACCAAGCGGATCAGTTTATTCATACAGTACAAACAGCCATGGAGAGCTTTGCAGATGAACAAAAATCTGAGCTTAATAGCTTAATAGAGCAACTTAAAATGGCCGTTAACGGTAATGATAAAGCCGCAATTGTAATGCGACAAACCGCATTACAAGAAGCTTACAGTAAAATAATGCAAGCTCAGCAAGCACAACAACAAACCAATGCTGCCAACGACGAAGTGAATAACGATGATGTTATCGATGCTGACTTTGAAGATGTGAGTAATGGCTAAGAGCTCAAAGCTTAATGAGCACTTACACAATTGTACTTGCCCACATAAGGCCTGACGATTTAGTTAAAAACGAGCATTTAATGCAGCATATTTAATACGCTCTGATAAACAAAACCTCTAATAGTCACTATTAGAGGTTTTTTTATACCCAAAAGAAAGCAAAAGATACAATAGGTTAACCAGCCTTAGCTTTGAATATCAAACACTTTTCGTTTGAACCTGCATCACTTGTGCGCTAAGTGCGAATTAAGGGAAAATTCAACGCTAAGACTGGATTAACTATAACTTATCATTCGAACTCTAATCTTTAGCTTTAAATTAACGATTAATTACATAGCACAAAAAGCTAGTCAACAGACTGATTTAGCAACAATAATCATACTTAGCATGGCTTAGCGTTATTAAGTGTTTTCAATAGTTGAATTGATCATTAGTGTAAAAACCATTAGAATAGAAACTAATTGAACGTTCAATTAAAAAAAAGAAAACTCTTTATGCCTAAAGTTGGAATGAAACCCGTACGTAAACAACAATTAATCGATGCCACGCTAGAATCGATTGGTGAGTTCGGTTTACAAAGCACGACCATTATCACCATCAGCCGTATTGCTGGCTTATCTTCAGGAATTATTAGCCATTATTTTGGTGGTAAACAAGGGCTTATAGAAGCGACAATTATGCATCTATTAGAGCAACTAAGATTGGCACTAATTGCTCGAATTTCTGTTAAACATCTTGATGCGACTGAACGATTAAAAATAATCATAGAAGCCAATTTTACGCCATTTCAGCGTTCGACTCCGGCCATTAAAACATGGCTGAGCTTTTGGACAGAGTCAATGCATGACGCTAAATTGAGAAGATTGCAAAATATCAATAGTAAGCGTTTATACAGCAACCTACTATTCTCATTTCGTCAACTACTAGCTGATGACGCGGCACAAATAGCGGCAAAGCAAACGGCGGCCATGATTGATGGTTTCTGGCTACGCTGTGCGTTAAGCACCAAGCCAGAAGCAGAGTTCAAACAAGCTGAGCAATTATGTAAAAGCTTTATAGACGAGCAACTTAACTCATTAAATTAAAGAAAGTGGAGATATTACTTGTCACTAACACGTTATAAAAATTATGTCGATGGTGTTTATATTAAAAACACGAGTGGTGAAACATTTGATGTTATCAACCCTGCAACCGGTAAAGTTATCTACCAAGTTGAAGTTGCTGATGAGCAAGTACAGGCAAAGGCAATAGCAAGTGCAAAACTTGGCTTTGCTACTTGGTCGGCAATGAGCGCAATGGAGCGTAGCCGAATTTTACTTAAAGCCGTAGCATTATTACGTGAACGCAATGATGAACTGGCAAGAATTGAAGTACTAGATACCGGTAAACCATGGCAAGAAGCCTCAGTAGTTGATGTTTTATCTGGTGCTGATTCTATTGAGTTTTTCGCAGGGTTAGCGCCTAGCGTTGAAGGTAATCAACAAACAGTCGATGGCGATTTTTATTATACCCGTCGTGAACCACTGGGGATTTGCGCTGGCATTGGTGCTTGGAACTATCCATTACAAATTGCTTGTTGGAAAGCTGCACCAGCATTGGCTTGCGGTAATGTAATGATTTTCAAACCCTCAGAAGAAACGCCATTAGGCGCATTAAAACTTGCTGAAATATTTACTGAAGCTGGCTTACCCAATGGCGTATTTAACGTTGTTCAAGGTGCAGGTGAAGTTGGCGCTTGGCTAACACATCATCCTGAAATTGCTAAAATTTCATTTACTGGTGAAGTAGGTACCGGTAAAAAAGTGATGGCGGCGGCGGCAAGTTCACTGAAAGATGTCACTATGGAACTTGGCGGTAAATCGCCACTGATTATTTTTGATGATGCCGATCTCGACAATGCAGTTTCTGGCGCCATGTTAGGTAATTTTTATACCCAAGGTGAAGTATGTACTAATGGAACACGTGTATTTGTACAAAAATCACTTTACCCTGCTTTTATTGAAAAACTTGTCGAGCGTACACGCAACAATATTATTATTGGTGATCCGATGGATCCTGAAACTAATTTCGGCGCACTTATCTCAGCAAAACATCAACAACTTGTACAAAACTATATTGATATCGGCATTAAAGAAGGTGCAACGCTACTACATGGTGGCAAAGCACTCCACCCTGAAAATGCACCTGATGGCTTCTTTACCGCTCCAACCATTTTTGGTGATTGTCATGATGAAATGACCATTTGTCGTGAAGAAATTTTTGGTCCGGTGATGAGTGTACTAAGCTTTGAAGATGAAGACGAAGTGATCTGCCGCGCTAACGACACAGAACTAGGCTTAGCGGCAGGCGTATTTACTCAAGATATTACCCGTGCTCATCGTGTTGTTCATCAAATGCAAGCCGGTATTTGTTGGATCAACAGCTACGGCGCATCGCCAGCACAAATGCCTGTTGGTGGCTATAAGCAGTCAGGTATTGGCCGTGAGAATGGCCTATCAACACTTGATCACTTCACACAAATTAAAGCGGTATATGTTGGGCTACAAAAACTCGACAGTCCTTTTTAAGCACGTAAATTAGTGTCCAAAGCAAAGCCGTAAAGTGGCAAACGTACTAAATTATTAAGATGGGTTTTAAATGAAAAGCGAAAAATTTGATTATATTATTGTTGGTGCAGGCTCAGCGGGCTGTGTATTAGCAAATCGTCTGAGTGAAGACAGTAATAACAATATTTTACTGATCGAAACCGGAGGCAGTGATAAAAGCATTTTTATACAAATGCCCACCGCGTTGTCTATTCCGATGAATACCAAAAAATACGCTTGGCAATTTGAAACCCAACCTGAGCCATTTCTTAATAATCGCCGCATGCATTGCCCTCGCGGTAAAGTGCTTGGGGGGTCTTCATCAATTAACGGCATGGTTTATGTACGCGGTCACGCAAAAGACTTTGATGAATGGCAACAGCATGGCGCTCAAAACTGGGATTATGCTCACTGTTTACCTTACTTTAAAAAGTCCGAAGATTGGGCATTTAATGCCAATGACTACCGTGCAAAAAATGGCCCTTTAGGTGTCAACAACGGTAATCAAATGCAAAATCCGCTTTACCAAGCGTTTGTAAATGCGGGTGTTGAAGCCGGTTACTTTGCCACTAAAGATTATAATGGCGAACAGCAAGAAGGCTTTGGCCCAATGCACATGACAGTTAAAAACGGCGTGCGCAGCTCAACAGCCAATGCCTACTTACGCCCTGCTATGGCGCGTAACAATTTAACCGTTATAACCCATGCATTAGTACACAAAGTACTACTTGAAGGTAAAAAAGCCGTTGGTGTTAGGTATGAGCGCAAAGGCGAAAATTTTGATGTTAAAGCCAGTAAAGAAGTTATTTTATCTGCCGGCTCAGTTGGCTCACCACATATTTTACAACTATCTGGCATAGGCCCAAAAGCGGTCCTTAACGCTGCCAATATTGAAGTAAAGCATGATTTACCCGGTGTGGGCCAAAACCTACAAGATCACCTTGAATTTTACTTTCAATTTAAATGTAAAAAACCTATTTCACTGAATGGCAAATTAGATTGGTTTAGTAAGCTTAAAATCGGTGTACGTTGGATCTTAACTAAAAAAGGTTTAGGGTCAACCAACCACTTTGAGTCTTGTGGCTTTATTCGCTCTAAAGCCAGTGTTGAATGGCCTGATTTACAATACCATTTTTTACCTGCCGCTATGCGCTACGACGGTAAAGAAGCTTTTGCTGGTCATGGTTTTCAAGTACATATTGGCCATAACAAGCCAAAAAGTCGCGGCCATATTAAAGCACTTTCAGCGGATCCTAAAGCCCATCCAGAAATTTTGTTTAATTACCTTGAGCATGAAGATGACCGCGAAGGCTTTCGTGCTTGTGTACGCTTAACCCGAGAAATTATTAATCAACAGGCACTTGATGAATATCGCGGTGAAGAAATTCAACCCGGTACACATATTCAAAGCGATGAAGAAATAGACAGCTTTGTTCGTGAATTTGTTGAAAGTGCCTACCATCCATCTTGCTCATGCAAAATGGGCACAGATGAATTGGCAGTGGTTGATCCAGAAACTCGTGTCCATGGTATTGAAGGTCTGCGCGTGGTTGATTCGTCAATTTTCCCTACCATTCCAAACGGCAACCTAAACGCACCAACAATTATGGTTGCTGAACGCGCAGCCGACATTATTAGAGGCCGTGAGTTACTTGCTGCTTCTAGCGCGACAGTCACCATAGATCCTAACTGGCAACAGCAACAACGTTCAGCGTTGCCAAAAAGAACCACAAACTAAGTTTTAGAATATTTTATACCCATGCCACATCAAGAAGCAGGATTCAGCTGAAACTGCTTCTTGAGATTTTATAGGTATATTAATCGCGAGTAATCTTTCAGAGCTTAATTATCGCCGTCATCGCGTTTTTATAACGACTACAGTATGACGGCGACAATTAACGTTTGAAACCTAATATTAAACCGATTTATTAGGTGCTGCTGAATACTCTAACTATAAAAAAAGAAGAGGAGTTAGTTATCTTTATATTGATTGAAAGCACAACAGGGAGAAAATCATGACAGCTTGGTTATCTGCCGGTATTTTATTTACCTTTGCCACTATCGCATTTATTTTATATCGTTGGGGAAACGTACGCTGTGTAGGTGTTACCCCGGTTAAAACCTTCACCTTTATCGCCATTTTGTTTACTTCTGGCTTAGATGTGGGACTGATCATGTTTCCATTAACTGAGTTTGCGGGTTATGGTGATTTAGTCACCAGTCCCGAATATGGCTTCACTAATCCCTTGGCTATTGAGTTTGGTTTTTGGGCCTTCTTGATTTGGAGTTTTTACTTTCTCACCTGTTTCTATTTTTGTGTTATCGAGCCACGCGTACGCTTTTTTGAGCTGCCACTGGTGAAACTCATCAATAACATAGTGATTATTGGTACCTGTGCCTTTACTGCCTATTTATTGCTATCTAACTTGCCTTGGTACTTACCCGAGCTTGGCGATGGTGAATCTATTATTGGTAGTTTCTACTTAATTGTGCTGCTCGTTATTGCAACCGCCGTATATTCAAGTACTAACATCCGCTATGTACGTATTTTAAGCTTAGCCACCACCTGGTTATTTATCGCCCTCATTGCCTTAATGTGGGGCGGTGCCTTTATGGGCGAAAACTCAAGTCTTAGCGATTTTGCTAATACCTTCTCCTTGCTTGGCGGCTACTTTGGCAATATCCATGAGTTTGTTTTACCGATGAATGATTATCATGAATTCTACCTTTATTGGTGGTTTGCATGGAGTATTATGATCGGCCAATTTACTGCACGTTTTGTCGGTGGTTTACGTACTTATCAAGTACTGGTTGCTATGATGGTATTTCCTTCTATCCCAATCGCAATATGGTTTAGCGTATTGTACTACTACAACTTAAATGGCCTAGAAACCACTGGTTTTTATAATCTTGCCATGGCCGTTGTCGGTATCACTTTCGTGATTAATTCGCTCGACTCACTCATTCGTTTATATACCGATAACTTGAATGTCGGTGTTGCTCGCGTAGGAAGAGTTAAATACTTTTTGGGTAACCTTGCGGCACTAAGCTTACTTACCTTGCTATTTAAACTAGACTTCCTAGAAATTCAATGGGTTGGAGCTGTGGTTATTGGCTTATTCTTCACGTGTTTTGGTTATATCTTATTAACCAAATTCAAAGAAGTGGCGTCAATAGAGAGCTCACCGAAAGAAAATAAAATAGATTTTACTAAAATAGAACATGTGACCTAATTAAATGAGTACAAAAGTAATGAAAAAAAGTATTATTGCCTTAGCAACAAGTTGTTTATTAACCGTATCTTCAGCTGCGTTAGCTGATTTATCTGCTACGGTTAGTGTAACCTCTGATTACACCTTTAATGGCGTTAGCCAAACAGGAAATGATCCAGCGTTACAAGCCAGTTTAGATTACTCAGCCGCTAACGGTTTTTATGTCGGCACTTGGGCGTCAAATGTTGATTTTGGTAACGGTGACGACACTAATCTAGAATGGGATGCTTATGTAGGTAAGTACTTTCAGTTAAATGAGAAAGTCGGCCTAGACGCTGGTATCGCTTATTATACTTATCATGGTGACTCAGCCTCAGATAGCTATAATTATCCTGAAACTTACGCCAAATTTGCCTATAACTCGTCAGTCGGTGATACCGAATTAAACTTTTGGTATAGCTGGGACTATTTTGGTCTTGATGTAGGCCACTATATTGCTATGGTTGCCCATACCATTGAGATTGCTCCGGGTCATAGTATAAAAGCCAGCTTTGATCGTTCAACGTCAAACGATGAAAACAAATGGGCATGGAATGAAAATGATACATACAATCATATATGCCTTGAGTATATAACCAGTTATGAAGGCTTTGCTCTTAACTTAGCTGTTGAAGACACCAGTATGAATATTGATACTGCTGATACACGGGTTGTGTTCACTGTTTCTCGTACTTTTGATTTATGACAACTCAACTAAGTTAACTTGGGTTAAGTTAAGCAAGATAATAAAGCAGCTATTGATTTTTTAATCTTTGTGCTTTCAAAAGCTCTTACACTGAATGTGTAAGAGCTTTTTTATCACTAAATTATTGTTAAATGCCTGCTAACACTTCCTGATGCCGTGTGTTACCTGTATTATCCCCGTCATTAAATATCACCTTTTTTTGTGAAAAATAAACCGCTAGATTGGACCACCTTATGACCAAAACACACAAACCTAATAGTGTCGCTATGCTCAAACGAGCACACCAAAACATGCCTTTAGGCGTTGCTGATAGCTATCGCTATTGGGGAGAAGACAACACAGTATTTTTGAGCAGTATGAAAGGCTGTACAATTACTGATTGCGACGAGCAAACATTCGTAGATTTTCGTTTAGCTTACGGCCCTATCATTTTAGGCTACCGCGATGAACGTGTTGATAATGCCGTGATTAATGCCATCACCAACATTGGCAGTATTTCAGGGTTTTCAACCGGTCTGGATTCTGACGTTGTCGAATTGGTGAAGTCGCTTTGTCCTAACATTGAAAAAATGCGTTTTGCTAATTCAGGTACCGAAGCGGTTATCGGCGCAGTACGCACTGCTCGTGGTTTTACAAAACGTAATAAAATTGTTGTGGTTGAAGGCGGCTTTCATGGTTTACATGATGAAGTTATGTGGAAGTCTGATGTTGATAACTGGCAACTAGACGATAAAAACTCACCAGAAATTATTCCATTTGGTGCCGGTATTCCGCAAAGTACACGCGAACATCAAGTTAGTGTGCCTTTAAACGACTTTGCTGCTATCGACGCTGTTTTTGCACAACATAGTGATGATATAGCAGCGATCTTAATCGAACCTATCATGGGCAACTGTGGTTCCATTGCCTCAACACAAGCCTATATGCAAAAGCTACGTGAACTATCTGACAGCAACGGTTCATTACTGATCATGGACGAAGTAAAAACCGGTTTCCGCGTCGCTAAAGGTGGCGTGCAAGCTTTGTATAACATTCATGCTGACTTAACCACGTATGCTAAAGCGATGGGTAATGGTTACCCTGTTGCGGCATTTGGTGGCCGAGCGGATGTCATGAGTGCGATATCTTTTGATAAAAATGGTGTAACGCATGGCGGTACTTATACCGCTAATATGGTGGCATTAAGCGCAGCAAAAGCCACCTTAACATTATTGAAAGAAACCGATGCCCTTACCACGATCGACCGTGTTGGCGAAGAAATTCAAGCTCTGCTGTCGCGCGTATTTAGCAAGTTTGATATTGAACATTGTTTTGCCGGTCCTAATGCCATGTTTGGTGTGCATTTTGGCGCCAGTGTACCGCAGAACTATCGTGACTGGAAAAAAACCAATAGTGATTTATACACGCAATTTGCCCTGAATTTAATCGACAAAGGTGTCATGCTAGAGCCTGACTCGCGTGAACCGTGGTTTATTTGTGAAGCACATCAAACCATCGACTTTACCTGGTTAGAGCAAGTAGCTGAAGAAGCAATGGCAGAAGCACTTGAAGTAAAGTAAGCGTAAAGTAGGCATCAGAAATCAACAACAAAAAGCACGAATATAGCTATACTCGTGCTTTTTTATTCAAATCTAATTCACTGCAAAATGACTACATATCTACATCTCAACATAGCTAATGAGATGGTTATTCTGCTAGTGCAATAGCGGCCATTTTCATGGTGTTAGCAAACGACTCTGCGCCAGCAATAAATAAACCATTATGACAAAACATAGCATCATCAATACCGGTTACTTCTTGTAGTGCTTTACCCGATAAACCAGCCCACGCGTGTGGTAATGATTTCCTATCTTCAAATGAACCCGGTTCAACCGGCACGGTTTGAATTCGCCATTGACCTGATTGCGATGGATAAACCATATATAACGCTTCTGTCGACAAAGCATGTACCGTTCTTTTCCACGGTGTATATTTTTCTAAGACAATAACCCGCGGATCTTCAGCGTTTTCAATTGCCTGAGCAACAATCGTTTTCGCGCTAATACCGCCGCTTGCAGAGGCAATAAAACGCGCTAAAATACGTGCAGCAAAATCAACCGCTTCATTAAAACAACCATCAAAGTCGCCATCTTCTTGCCATGTAGGGTTAAACATTGAAATGGTTTGGCTCAAACTAATCCCTTGAGCAACACCTTCCACATGGCCGCAATCAATGGCATCAATAGTCGACACTAAACCGTCATCAACCGCATTAGCGACTTCTTGATTATTTTGACATAGCGCTAAACCATATTTTTGCCAAATTAAACCAAATGACGAATAAGGAATACCATTTTCGCGTGCGCCTGCCCCACCACGTTGATGATGATCAAAACGACCAGCATCTGCGTCATATTCACCGCCAACATCAATCACAATGTCAGCCTTGGCAATAACGTCTAGATCGCGTGTGCGTATCAAGTTAAAACCAGGAAAAATACTTTTAAGGGCAGCGATACTAAATACATCGTCTGCATGAAAATTACCGTCATGCGTTACTATTGTTTTATCAGTCATTTATATTCTTTTAATTAGCTTGTGTCAGGTTAGACAGAAATATGAAGCAGTCATATAATGAGTTTCCAATTTAATAAAGTGCTAAATAGGAAAAATTAAGGCCGAATTCTATACGAATACCAACAATAACAACAGTTGAGTAGGCAATAAATTCAAATCCACGACACTAAACCTATAAAGCTGGTCGATAACAGCGTAGGATCAAGCTACTTTGTTAACACTAGGTTTGCACTCAGGTGCACAATATCAAACCATTATGCAACTAACCGCAAAAGCAGCCCTTAATCATGCCCTACTTATTTCTATTGCCACACCTGAATTTAAAGGTGATGAAGCTACTGAATCTCTAGCAGAGCTCGCTCGCTTAGTCACAACCTTAGGCTTTAAAGTGGTTGGTACTCAATCGCAAAAACTAAGTTCAACAAAAAGAGTGAATGTACTGGGTTTAGGAAAACTAGCTGAAATAGCTCATCTTACGGGTAACAAAGGTGATGTTGAAGACATTGAAGAAGTTGAATACTCTGCAGCTAAAGCGCTAGCGGATGAAGCGGCAATGGCCATGACATCGTCAGATATACCGTCTGAAAACCTTCCCTTTGGTTGTGCCGATGTGGTGGTATTTGATTGTGACCTGAGTCCGTCTCAATTACGTAATGTTGAAAATCAACTAGGCGTAGAGGTATTTGACCGTACCGGTATCATCATCGAAATTTTTAGTCGCCATGCTCGTACTAAAACAGCGAAATTACAAGTTGAAATTGCCCGACTTAATTATGTCGCGCCACGACTTCGTGAGTCCTCTTGTGGTGATAAAGAACGTCAAATGGGTAAAGGCGCAGGTGAAACTACACTGGAATTAAACCGTCGGAAAGTACGCGACCAATTAGCCGAATTAAAACGCGAGTTAGTGAGCGTGCAAGACGAAATGCAAGGACGTCGCACACAGCGCTCAGAGCTATTTTGTGTTGCTTTAGTTGGCTATACCAATGCTGGAAAATCGTCAATGATGCGAGCAATTACTGGTAGTGATGTTGAAGGTGAAAACAAATTGTTTGCCACCCTTGATACTACCGTCCGTGCTTTGTATCCAACCACCCAGCCGAGAATATTAGTCTCTGATACCGTCGGTTTTATTAAAAAATTACCGCACGACCTCGTTGCCTCATTTCATTCAACCTTAGCAGAAGCCCATGACGCTTCATTATTGCTATATGTGGTTGATGCTGCTGACCCCTCTTTTCGTACACAACTTGATGTTGTTCATGAAGTATTAGCAGAAGTTGGCGTTGAAGATAGTAAAAAATTATTAGTACTGAATAAATCAGATCAGCTAACAGCTGAGCAACAACAGGCCTTAATGGTAGAATTTCCTGATGCCATGATGACCTCAACTCGCAACCCTGATGATATCAGTAAACTACATCAGTATGTCGTTAATGCGGCACAAGAAGAGATGATTGAAGATGAGATCATTGTGCCTTATACCGCCAAAGGTATCATAGGTGAAATTCGTGCCAGCATGAGCGTCACTAAAGAAGACTATCAATATGAGCATATTAAACTTACTGTACGTTCGAACGCAATTGAATTAGAAAGATTAAAAAAACGTATGAAGAATTTATAAAGACCAAAGCGCACTCAGTAGTAAAGTGGCATAATTTAGTGTTAAAAAATACATTTTTTACCTATCGAAAGCGATAAGTGAAGCTTCGCCCAACAAATCAATTATACCTACGGCACAGTTGATAAAATATCTACATTTTTATCAACTGAATATTAGTGGAAGCCTCTGTCCCCCTAAAGCTTGATTTTTTATTAACTGTTCTTCCCTCAATTTAATAGACACCTCATCATATTGATGAGACTACAATGCCCAAATATACACAACCTAGAAAAACATGGTTTTATCCAGTAAGTTTCAAAATCAAGGCAGTCAAACTAAGCTCAAAAAACGATATTGTGTCAAAGCATGTTGCGTTAGCGCTTGATATTTAACTGTTTATGCCCTGTCGTTAGCAAAAACAGCACTGAGAAAAAAATATTTTAAAGCTCAGCGCTACAAAGGCAGTAACAAAATAATGCCTCTAATGACTGACTTCTTAGTAAGGTATTTAAACTTGTAGAGTGAAGCATCTTGAATTGAAATATTGCGATAAACTATTGCTTAAAACCCTGAGTGTGATTAAAGCCCTGAACGAGTTTTTATTTCAGTAGCTTCAACCGCATGTAGAATATGTTGATAAGGCTGAGATAACAAACACCAAAAAATTTGGCATTCTGGCTGTTCTAACATTATGCAGGCATTGTAAACTTCATCACAAAGCGATTTTATTTGCCTGTCTTTGCTCGGCATTGAGTAGGCAATAATGCCGGTATTCATCACTCGGTTGTTAGCACAATAGCCATTTTCGAGCTTAGTATTAATAAAATCGATGGTTTTATCCATATGCTTCACATATCTTTCTTGCCCTTTTGCGTCTTCTACCTCGTGCCATATAGTGGGCTTAAACCTTGCTTCATACCTGAGTAAGATCCCTTTTTTATTAAGCTTAATGATATCAGCAATGTCATCAGAAATTCGTCGACTGTCCATATATACGATGTGTTCAGCATGCTTGAAATTAGTGTCATCAATTTGCAGAAATTTAACTTTTTTAGCCAATAATGAGGAAGTAATACTTTCTCCGTTATCAATGTCACTTTCAATAAAGCAGAAATGCCAACCTTTAAACAAAACTTCTTTTTTTAACCTTTTATTGTTCGAATAAAAGTAGCAGTTTTCGATATTATTAGGTGCTGGAGGTATAATGGACACTAAACCTAGGGCATCTAAAACGCGAAAAGGTAGGATATTTTTTATCGTCGCGTAACACCATTGTTTACAGGCAGCGAATGAATTGACTCTAAGTGGCTTATTAAATTTATAACCAAACCAACACGATAACACAGCAACGTTTTTCATTTGGTCTTCCTTAACCGCTCGATGGTTTATAGCTGATAATACGAGAATACTGACGACTATATAGCCACTCAGAATAATAGCCAATCAAACAATAGATTAAACAGAGCTTTCTCCCCTTGCTCGGTTATTTAAATATGTGAGTAGTGCACTTTACGTCTTTTATTATCAAGCCTTAGCTTGATTCGCTGCCTTTTTAGCAACATATAATGCAAAAAATACAATCACAATGTACCTTGGCATTATTGTACCTATGGTAAATAACCAATTTTGTGACTGTCCTATGTTGATAAAAAAGAAAATATGCTGAAAACAAAAAGGCGCCAATAACACTAAAAATGGTAAGTAATGTTTATTGGAGTTGAAGTATTTGACTATAAAAGCAAAAAGAAAATAAACCATTATTAACGGTAAAGCCGTTGTAATCATGTCGACTAAGGCAAAGGCAAAAGTTGGCGGTACTTTAGCTATCGGAGCCAAAATGTTAGCAGGTACGGCAATAGCAGCACCAATACTGATGATGTATACCGATAAGTACGCATATAAAATACCGAGTAAAGCAGCTAACACAGTAATTTTACTCTATCCATGAGCCGGTCTCCATTAAAAATATAACTACGTCCTATTTAGGCACATATTGTTTATATGGCATATTCGAATGTTGCACTGAGCTGTTATCTCTCAGCGCTGATATATCTATTCGTGTCAGTATTAATATTTTTCATGTTTGATGATTTACTTTTTAAACTAAAGCGCTGTAAAGTTAATGTTATTGCACCATATAATTCTTCGCATCATCCTAGCAAATATCATGTTTTATGCTGTTGCCATTACACCTAACTTTACTCGATTAAGCAAATCATCATTAAAAGCAATGCCATTTAACCTTTGATGCTTTTACGCATTTGGCTAGCACATTCAGCCAGTACAATAGCGCCGGCGGTTGAAACATTTAACGAATTTCCCATGCCGTGCATGGAAATATGTATCTGTTGATTGGTTAATTTCAGTGCCGCCTCACTAACGCCCTTGCGCTCATTACCTAACACTAACACACAAGGTGACGAGTAATTAAGCTCTTTGTAGTCAACCGATTGCTGACAAAGTTCAACGCCGTAAATAGCGTAACCTTTATCAATTAAGCCCTGTATGCTTGCGGTGGTACTATCGCTATATTCAACACAAACCCATTTCGCTTCATTTCTTGAGGCTTTACGCAATTTTTTATCTGAAATAGTCAGCGCACCACACACAATTATTTTCTCGATAGCAAAAGCGTCAGCCAAGCGAATAAACGAGCCAATATTGTAGCTATTGGTGACATTGTCTAATACCAATACCAGTGGAATTTTAGGCTTATTTACGTATTCATCTCGAGTAGGCTTGGTGGTTCTAAGCTCTTCTTTGCTAAGTTGTATTGCTGAATGCATGCTGTTTACTCTTGTTACGACCGATGTATGTGTGATGTTGTGCTGAAAATCGTTTATTGTTTTATCTTTATTGCTAATAACATTGGGGTATAATTAATCGACATCATTTTTAAGAGTTAACATTATCGACCAACAAAATAGTAAAAAAATTAATCAGCAATTCCCGTCTGCAGCATTATCCGTATCAGTGACAAATACACAACTTAAAATTGCCACTTTCAACTTATTTAATTACCTTGAACCGCCAAATGCTTTTTATGATTTCGAACGTATTTATAGCGCTGAGCAATGGCAAAAAAAGCAAAAATGGATCGCTGACTATTTACTAGAACATCAGCCAAACATTATTGGCTTTCAGGAGGTTTTCAGTCCTGAGTCATTAAAACAACTAGTTGCTGCACAAGGTTATCAGCATTTTGCTGTAGTTGACCAAGCACAAGTTATTGATGACTTTATTTATCGTAGCCCGGTTGTAGCCATTGCCTCTCGCTACCCCATTGTTGCACTAGCCGCGGTTAAGCCAAACACTGAGCTAGCAGAAAGTTTAGGGCTAGCTAGTGACTTTTCATTTAGCCGTAAAGTACTAAGAGCCACCGTAGATGTTCCTCATCTTGGCCATTGCGACTGCTATGTCGTGCACTTTAAATCTAAACGCTCGATGATCGAACTTGATGAACAAGATAAAACTCATAGCGCTGAAAAAACCATTATTGAGAGCTTAAAAGTACAAGTAGCCGGTGGCTGGGGTTCAACCATACAGCGTGGCAGTGAGGCAGCATTATTAATGATTGAAATGATTGCGCGGCGCGAAACTAGTAATAATCCGATGGTATTAATGGGCGACTTTAACAACAGCTTAGCCGACGGCGTGCTCAGCCATTTACTTACCAATACTCTGCGCTTTGTTTCTGCTATTGATCGCGATGCATATCTGGCTAAATATTGTTTAAACGATGCTTGGGATTTATTTCAAGTGGCACAAAGTAATGACGGTGATGTACAAGGCGAAACACATATAGAAACTCATCAGCAAGTTAGTCAAGCAGTTAGTCAAGCAGTTAGTCAAGAAAAAGTGCAAACAAAACCAATAGCACGTACACCAACGCATTATTTTGGCGCGAGCAGTTCAGTGCTCGATTATATTTTACTGTCATCTGAATTTGACGCTAGCGACCACGACAGTTTGTATCAAGTCAGCGATTATCACACCTATGATCGACATTTAATTAACCCTATTTTTGATCGTGATGGCGAAAGTACCGATCATGGCATAGTGTTAGTTACCTTAACCTTGAGATCTTAATAGTAAACCGGTTAATTAACCTGATAAAAGCAACTAAATATAACTACCCAGCTGATGCAACTAAATTTAATTGCCTTTGTAAAAGCAATCAAATATAGTTGCATTAGGTATATACACTGAATTAGGTTAATTAATATGATTGCGGTATTAACAGGGGATCTCGTCAGCTCGACGAAGATGACTAATGAAACATATACCAATGCTATTGATAGCATTAAAAGTCACCTTAAAACAGCAAATGAAAAATATCATGCCATTGGTGAAGTGTATCGAGGTGACGAATTTCAAATCCAGTATCCAGACCCTATTCAGGCTTTAAAAAGCACATTACTCATTAAGCTTGCCCTGCACTTAGCAAGTTTTTCAACAAAACCTATACAATGCACATTATCGTTAGCTTACGGTCGCCATAATATTTATGATAACAAGCCAAACACTTCATCAGGACCGGTATTTATAGCGTCGGGAAGAGGTTTAGAAAAGTCTCAGCGAGGCGAGTTGTCACTATGCTTTACGCAAAACGATAGCGATCGTGAACTTCAGCTGTTAACGCAGTTTTTAAGTCATTTATTGAATCGGCTGACGAAAACCCAAGCTGAATTACTATATCAATATATAGATAGCGACTTTGCTGAACATAAAAAAATTGCAGAAATTACCGGAACAACACGGCAAAATATCAGTAATAGATTAAGTAATATTGGCGCTTTTCTTGTGAGAGATTACACGAAAAATATAAATCAAAAAATTATGCTATACCAAACAGATTAATGACTTGACCACTTAGCAAGAATTAAAAGACTCAGAGGCAACAACGAATGGAACTGTTACTGCTATTGTTAACTGCACATTTTATTAGTGATTTTTATCTCCAGCCCGCTCATTGGCTTACTTATAGAAACAGCCACCATATAAAATCGCTGGGGTTTTGGCAGCATGTTGCCGTTCACACCCTGCTTAATATCGTAGTTTTTCTTATCTCTGATATAGCATTGCTGCCCGCAATTATTGCTATTGTACTGATATCACTAGCACATGTTCTGACCAATCACTGGTTGTCGTATCGAAGCAATAAGCTTAGCTTTTTATTAACCACACAAAGTTTCCATTTATTGCTTATCTGCATTATTTGGGCATATCTTGCCAACTTCACCATCGAGCAAGTAACTAGCTTTATTAGCAGTTTTTTAAGTGCCAAAAACCTGATCATTGCTATTTCATATTTGCTAGTTTGTAAGCCTGCTTCTGTCATTATTTCATTGGCTTTAAAGAAACACACCGATAGCCTAACTCAACATTCTAATGGGTCAACAGAAAACACTACGATAGAAGAAAATGAAAATATTGGTTTAGTGTCGGCTGGTGCTTGGATTGGTTATATTGAACGTTGTTTAGCTATTTCATTTATCTTTATGGGGCAGTTTGCCGGCATTGGGTTTCTGGTCGCGACTAAAACTATTTTTAGATTTGGGGATTTGACAAAAAATAAGGATATGAAACTAACCGAATATATGATGCTAGGTACGCTATTAAGCTACGCTATCGCCTTATTCATCGGTTGGAATGTATTACAAATTTATAAGGTTTTATAATCTACTACCGTGTTTGAACAAGTAAGGTCAATGACTTATCAGCCTTAGCACACTTATGCTAAACCTTACTGAGTAAGTCTTGCTTTGTCAGAGTCGTGATCAAAGTGCTAATTTTAGGTAGTAAGCCTTTGATGGATTGATTTTTATCATGTAGTGCCTCAACTAAGTTGGTACTACTATCAACTAAAGCATCACTGTAAGCAAAGCCGATCAAAGCAACTAACTTAACCATACCTTCTTCATCAAGCATCTTATAACTTTCATTTTGTTGATCATAAACGCTGTTAACTAACTCAATAGTACTGACCAGCTTTTCCATTTTAGGGTTAAGTCTAAGTAGCGCTTCAGCCCTTTTACTGGGTGCTTTATCAATAAGTGCTTTACTGAAGGCTAATTTAGGCCGAGATTTATTACGCTTACGCGCTGGTTTTCTTTTGATAACCTTACGCTCTATCGAATCATCAAAGGTGAATTCGCCATCAACAAACTGAGCGATATTAGTTACACTTAAACGTTCAGACATTATGGCTGCAGATTTAGCTGTTTTACGCGTAAAGTCACGATGATCTTCAGCAAAACCATGAGTAGAAATACATTGTGCTAAATCGAGTATTAAAGCATCAGTTTTACCTTTTGAAGCTCGTAAACACCGACCAATAATTTGTAAATATAACCTTAATATTTTTGTTGGTCGAGCTAACACTACGCAGTCAGTTGTCGGATCATCAAAGCCTATGGTCAACATAGACATATTAATGATCAAGCGCACCTCATTCGATTTATAACGGCGAATACTTTCATCGTTATCACTAATAGAACGTTTAGAATGTACCCGCTCATGCTTAACACCGAGCGAATCAAAAGCGTCAGAAAGTGCTTCAACATGCTTGATAGAGTTAGCAAACAACATAACTTTTCGCCCTTGGGACAGCGCATCATTAAGTGTTTGTTGGGCAACAAGAGAACAATGCTCAAGCAATATTAGGTCTAAGCCAGAAACACTAAAATCACCGCGGTACATTTTCACAGCGCTGTAGTCTATTTCTTGCGATAAGCTTGGTACTTTGTAAACCGGTTTGGCTAATTCTCCGATTTCAATTAACTGCCGAGTTGTTGTTTCTTCAATCAACTGCATGGACGGATCAATATAAACGCCTAATCGATCAATCGGTGTGGCAGTCAGACCGATAATTAAATCAGGCGATAGCTCTTCACGCATATTAATATAAACACCGCCCATACAACCGACATGATACTCATCACGTAGCAGTACATCACAAACGATGTTGAGGTGTCTTCGTCGGTTAAATGATTGTTCCATCACTAAAGTGACATCACCACCAGCAACATAGTTATAGCCCGATTTAACCACACTTACTGATAAGCCGTTTACCGTAAGCGTATGTAATAATTGAGGTACTAAGGCAGCATTACGCAGGCTCACCACAACTTTCTTGTCGGGCATTGCTTGACATAATTTAAGTATACAAATGCTCTTACCGCCCCCCGTAGGTAATGCGATAATGGAGTTAGCCCCTGCTGCGATAGCCTTACGGACACTGTTAACTTGATAATCTTTTTCTAATATCCGCATGCCATACTACTCAGTTTTTTTCCTTGCTTATTCTAAATAAGTTTTTTAAAACTCATTTTATTATCAGCTAAATTATTGCTTAAGCTGGTTCTTGAACTAGCTCTAGATAATCAATCTTATGGTTATATTTTATGATTACATTGCACAGCCTTATTGCACAATAGCGAACAATTTACCGCTCAAAATCATAGCCCTTATTGAAGGCGAAAAAGTATTATACCCTCAATCAACGACAAGATGCAGGATTCTGCACTTACTTGCTGTAGAAACAGCAATACTATTGCAAATAACCACCTAAAAGCGCTCAATTTACAACCTAAGTAGTGCAGCTATTTTCATTCAATAGTGATTAAGGCTTGCTAGCGCGGTAAAATTTCACCATGATATTAAATCGAGTGCATTTTAGTTTTAGTTTTAGTTTTAGTTTTAGTTTTCAAGGAATTTTCATTAATGAACTCATCGAAGTACCTGCTCCAAAAAATAGTTAATTTTTCCCTTGTTCGAAAAGTCATCGCTATAGTAGCGTTTATCCCTATGTTTTCACATGCCAGCATTGCAGATGAAAATTTTCTTCAGTGTAAAGCTAATTTAGCTAAACGTGCTGGTAGCTCGGGTTTTTCTACTTACATCACCAAAACCGTTATTGATGATATTGCACCACTTAAACGGGTGATCGCATTAGATAAAAAACAACCTGAGTTTACCCAAACCTTTGCGCAATATATTAAAGCCAGAGTAACCGCGTATCATGTCCGCGTAGGCAAAGAAAAACTTAAAAGTCATAAAGCGCTATTTGATCGTTTAGAAGAAAAATACGCCGTTCCGCGTCAATACTTAGTGTCTTTTTGGGGCTTAGAAACTGTTTTTGGCAAACATAAAGGCAAAATGTCAGTATTAAATGCACTAGCAACACTGGCTTGTGATCAGCGTCGTAGTGAGTTCTTCACTTTAGAATTATTAAATCTATTTACCTTAATTGAAAGCAAAAAAGTTTCTGTCGAACAACTACAAGGCTCTTGGGCTGGGGCAATGGGACATATGCAGTTTATGCCAACCGCTTTTTTAACATATGCCGTTGACGGCGACAACGACGGTAAAGTCGATATTTGGCAAAGTGAAGTAGATGCGCTAACCACAGCAGCAAATTACTTACATAATATCGGTTGGCAAAGTAAAGAGCGTTGGGGCAGAGAAGTTAAACTTCCTGATAATTTTGCCTTTGAAAAAGTCGCTTTTGACCAATATTATTCACTCACACACTTTCAACAATTAGGCGTACAGCAAACAAATAATCAAGCATTGCCTGCTTATGACATTCAGGCTGAGCTTTACCTTCCTTCTGGTTATCAAGGACCGGCATTTTTACTCTACCCCAATTTCAATGTCATCATGAAATGGAACTTGTCGAAAAGTTATGCCCTCTCGGTTGGCATATTAGCCAATAAACTCGTTGGCGCTAAAGGTGTAGAATTTATAGCAAAAGCTCAAAATCAAGCGAAGCCTTACAGTATTACCGAAATGAAAAACCTACAAAGCCAACTGAATACGTTAGGCTTTGACACCGGCGAACCTGATGGCATTTGGGGACCAAAAAGCCGAAAAGCCATTCGCTCATTCCAATTACAACACCAACTGATTGCTGATGGCTATCCAAATAAAGCGCTGATTTTAGCGGTTGATTCAGTGATAAACGCCCGTAAAACTCACACAACTAATAACAACCAAGAGAGTTAACGGCACCATGATCTTTGAAATAGCATTTCTGTTTTTTGCTGGTTTTTTTGGTGGTGTACTTAACTCGATTGCCGGCGGTGGTAGCTTTATTACCTTTCCGGCACTTATCTTTGTTGGTATTCCTCATATCATGGCCAGTGCAACCAATACTTTCGCTTCATGCGCGGGTTATATCAGTGGTACTTATGCTTTTCGAAAGGAACTTGCGGAACATAAAGATGAATTGCTACGGATCATTATTATCAGCTTACTCGGCGGTATTTCTGGAGCCTGGCTCTTGCTTAAAACCCCCGAAGAGCTGTTTAAAGAGGCTATTCCTTGGTTATTACTGTTTGCTACCGTGTTATTTATTTTTGGAGCTCAAATTAATAGCAAGCTAAAAACCATGGCGAAAAGTCATCAACATGCCTCTGCCATTGGTGTTATTTTATTAATGGTATTACTGTTAGCCGTATCGGCTTATGGTGGATTTTTCAATGCCGGCTTAGGCATTATAGTACTGAGCTATTTAGCATTAGCTGGCCACACTAATATCAACACCATGAATGGCTTAAAGCTATTAATATCAACAACTGTATCACTCATTGCTATCGTATTGTTTATTTATAATGACGTTATTGCTTGGTACGAAGGTTCGATTGTACTATGCGGCACACTAGCCGGAGGTTATGTTGCGGCAAATGTATCGCGCAACTTGCCACAAAAACAAGTGAGACGCTTTGTTATATTTGCCAGTATTGCGACTACGCTCTATTTCTTTTTTGACAGTTATATGGCTTAAGCTTTGCCGTTACTGACTTTTACCTATTAGCGTAAAGCATTGCGGGTAAAAAAATAATAAAACAATAAACTAGACTGACTTCAAGCGCAGTGCGCCAATAACAAGCTATTCAACTATTATTTACAGCATATTCTGATCAATAAATAAATGTTCAAGTAAATTTTTCACTTGTTCATCATCATCAAAAAACTTAATGCCAACACTTACTTTTCCTTGTTCATTACGGCTATTACAAACTTGAGCAGGTATTTTCACATCACCGGTACTTGGGTGGTGAATACAAACAAAAACATCACGCTTGTTAACCATTATTTTGGTGTTATCAGCTTTAAAAGCAAAACCACAACCTTGTATTGATATGTCAGCAATAATACCATTTAAACGAACACCTTTTCCATCACCAACTTCTATGTCTACCATAATGCTGGCTGGTAAATGTGTCGTGATTCGTTGCTGTAATCGCAATTGTCGACTTTCAATTTTTTCAGGGTAATGCAATATAATAAAGTTTTCAGGGTATTTTGTTATATGCTTTATGGTCGAACGAAAAGCATAACACTCGCCGCGCTCGCCTTCTAAAATATAGCGAGCAATAACAACGTTACCTTCAACCAATACATCTTGATAATCACTTATTCGCGATGAGACGGGATATTTTAAAATAATATACTTACCGATTTCATAACCGATCAGCGGCACTTTAATACGAACTTTAACAGGATGATTAATTTCTATATCAAGCACTTTACCGGGTTGAAGGTCAAAACCATATGATACTGCGGGTACTTGTTGAGTTAATACAGTCATTACTTCCTTGCAACTATGTTGATGAAACCTCTTCTTAATATAAACAAGCAAGTCACTTTAAACAATGGCTATTTTTTAATATATCTTACTGATGGCTTAAGCTACGGCCTGACACTGAGAACCACTTGAATGGTTAACTTAGTTAGCTATACAATAGCCACGTTTTTCATCAATAAAGTACTTTGCTTGCAGCTCAATACCCTCTATGTTTAAGGTTATGCCAAACACTATGCAGAACATTATCCAAAACAATAAGCCAGCCAACAAGCTCGGCTTTAAACTCAGTAAGCGCTTACAACAAATTGAAGCTATGATAACACCTCAATACGATCATATATGGGATTGTTGCTGTGATCATGGCCTACTTGGCTTTGCGCTTTTATCAGGTAAGATATCCGGCCAAACCTCGCAGCAAGGGTCATTTCAGGCCAGCAGCACAGTGCATTTTGTTGATATTGTTCCCGAACTTATGGCTAAAGTTCAGCACAAGCTGGAGCGTTTTTATCCAAACTCAAGTTGGAAAACTTATTGCTTAGATGTGGCAAAACTGCCCTTAAGGCAACAAGGTAAACATCTGGTGATCATTGCCGGTGTCGGCGGCGACTTAATGCTGCAGTTTATTAGCGCCATTGTTGAGCAGCATAAGCAGCTCAATATTGATTTTTTACTTTGCCCTGTCCATCACCAATTCGCCTTACGTCAGCAATTAATCGCGCTAGATTTTAGTTTGAAAGACGAAGTGCTAATCGAAGAAAATCAACGTTTCTATGAGATACTCTTAGTTTCATTCTTGAACGAAGACAAAAGTGAAAACCCAGCTGAAGAACTAAGCGAAACCAAAAGCAAAATTAACCCTGTTGGCGATAAAATTTGGCAAACAACATCAAGTAAGCAACGTGAAATAATCGATAGATATTTGCATAAAACCCTTAGCCATTACCAACGTATTCAACAAGGAGCTCAACAAAATAAGGTAAACGATGTACAGCACATAATTGATGCTTATAATGCTATTGCACGCTAATACCATAGCGCAATATCACCACTGCTGTAGCTATTAGTTATCTATCACAACAACACTTCAAGTAGTGTTGTTGAGATAGATAACAAGGCAAGGTATTTCATTAACACCTTGCTTAGGAAGAAATTGAACTATGGCAAAATTTTATGCTATATCAAGGTTTTCTGTTGCTATCATGCTACAATACTGGCTATATTCATCGTAACAACACCCCCTACTATCATGGCAAAAACATCACTCACCATCCGTGAGAAAACCATCTTTGACGGTATTTTCACTAAATATATTTTAAAATTTCTTTTTAGCCTTTGGTTCAAGGTTGCCGGCTGGAAGCTGTGCAAAAATGCCCCTGAAGGTGCTGGAGTAGCGATTGCCGCACCGCATACTTCAAATTGGGATTTCTTTTATGCCCTGGGTGCTGCCATACAACAAGATGTTAAAATATACTTTTCTATTAAAGACAGTATCTGCCGAGTACCGATATTAGGTACATGGCTAATGTATCTTGGCGCGATTCCAATTGATCGTTCAGAGCAAGGTGTTGGCCAAGTTCAACAAATAAAAGACTTTATTGATAGCCAAAAATTAAAGCGGGTGTTTTTCTTATTTACCCCAGAAGGCACCCGTGGTCCAGTATCTAAATGGAAAACAGGTTTTTACCATGTGGCTCAAGGCTGTGGTTTACCAATATTTTTAGCTAAAGTAGATTACCTGAGCAAAGAATCTGGTGTTTTTCATACTTTCAAATTAACCGACAATAAAGCAGACGATATCAAAGCAATACAAGCGTCTTATAAAACTATTCGTGGTAAGTTTCCGCTGCATCAATACCCGCCATACGCAGGTAGCATCCCTAAATTATCTGAAGTAGAAGCTAAAATAATCAAGACCATGTACTCTTGCAAAGGTGTTGCCACTAAAATGGAAATCACCGCAAAAGCTAAGCTGGATGAGCTATCAACAACCATGTTGGACTTTTTAATTGAGAAAGGCATGCTTGAAAAAGTTTCGTCTAGCGCTAACCCTAACGAGCCTAGTTATCAGTTAACTTTTGCCGGTAAAGGTTGCTTCCTACATTTATCACCGAGTGTTTAACAAGTTGTTTTTTAATGATGCTGACTGCTATGCAATGACCATAACTTAGTGGTCATTGCATAGCCGTCAGCATTTCCCTTAATTAACGCTAGCCTGTAAATAAAAAAAGAGCTAAACAATAACTTGCTTAGCTCTTTTTAGTTGCTTAAATGCATCACGTTAACGCAGCGCTTTGCTTTAAAGCGATTTATGCGTCTTTATGTAAATGAACATCCATTTGTGGGAAAGGAATGTTTAAGCCTTCTCTGGCGAAGGTTTTATATACGTTCTCATTCATGTCGAAGTAAACACCCCAATAATCCGGCGCACTTACCCATGCTCTGACAGCAAAGTTCACTGAACTGTCAGCTAAAGCAGAAACAGCAATAAATACTTCAGGCTCTTTTAAAATACGGCTATCTGCATCACATAAACGTTTAATAACTTCGCGTGCTTTGTCTAAGTCATCACCGTAAGCAACACCAATGGTCCAATCAACACGTCTTTTTGGCTCAGTTGAATAATTGATCATTGATGATGTTGATAATCCGCCATTTGGAATAATAATGGTTTTATTATCAGGCGTTTTCATAATGGTATTGAAAATTTGTATTTGAGAAACACTACCAACATACCCCTGCGCTTCTATAACGTCACCGACTTTGAACGGTTTAAAAACCAAGATCATCACACCGCCAGCAAAATTCTGTAATGTGCCTGACATTGCCATACCAATGGCTAAACCAACGGCACCAACAATGGCAATAAATGAGGTCATTTCGATGCCTAACATGCCTAGTACTGTGATAACCAACATAACTTTTAACAGACCGTTGACAATGCCTGTTAAGAAAGGCTTTAACGATGGATCAGTGCCGCTTTTGTCTAAAGTACTTTTTACCACTCGACCGATGACATTTATTACCCAGCCACCAATGATCCATACCAAAATAGCACCAATCAATTTCGGTCCATAAAGTAATGCCATACTGATAACTTGATCAACAACTTCTTCTGTATTCATATTTTTTCCCTGATTTATTTGTCGAGTTTAAAAGGCTGACTTTTTTGCTCTATTTAATTTTTTTATTTATTTTGGTGAAACTTAACTTGAGCTTCTAACCTAAGTTAAATTTCACCTTATGAATATAGAATAAAAATCATAATTATTCTCAAAGTTATTTTTGATTTTCATATAGTACTGACGTCGAGACCGACCTAGGCTAATGACTAATTACCTTGCTGAGATGGGAATTTTGCGATCGTTGAAGTTAAGGGCTTAACTCCAACGATGATTCGATTATCGCTATATACTTGTTGCTTTTATGAAACGGCAATCGACTCACTTATACCAATGCGACTAAGTTTCTTCCCACTCAGTGAAATTTAAAAGCTTTAGCGGCACTGGTTCACCGTTCCAGACTGAACCTAAGTACATCCATATAGGCAAGGCATTGATGTTTACTTATCTGGAGTTAGCTTTAAAAGCCTGGCACCTGAGCCGTCTTCTAAAATCCATAACGCCCCATCAGGGCCTTGTTCAACTTCTCGTATACGTTTATCCATAGCAAACCTTTCCGCTTCTGCTGCGCTATCACCGATTATGTTTATGCGTAAAAGTGCCTGAGACTTAAGGCCTCCGATAAAAGCATTACCCTGCCATTGGGCAAACATAGCGCCGTGATAAATAATCAAACCGGACGGGGCAATTGTTGGTAGCCAAAAAGCGGCTGGTGCATGAAATTCTGCACGGGTGTTATGCGCCGGAATAGCAACACCTGAGTAGTGTTCGCCCTCAGAAACAATTGGCCAACCATAGTTATGGCCAGCGATAGTCAAGTTTAATTCATCGCCATCTCTAGGACCCATTTCATGGGTCCACAAACGCCCTTGCTGATCAAAAGCCATACCCAGCATATTTCGGTGCCCTAACGACCAGAACGTTTTTGCCAGCTCCCCTTTAAGTTGAAAGGGATTATCTTTAGGTACAGAGCCATCGGCATTTACTCGAATTACCTTTCCTAAGTTTTGCTGCCAGTCTTGCGCCGGTATTTGCTTTTGTCTATCGCCAGAAGTTATAAATAGTTGCCCGTTAGGACTAAATGCCATGCGGTGTGAGTAATGCCCATAACCTGATACTTTGGGAAATTGACGCCAAATAAATTCAATATTTTCAAGCGTCGGCGTTGAAGCGTTTATTTTTAACTTTGCGCGGATCACAACGGCGCCTCTTTTTCCTGACCTACCTGCTTCTACATAAGATAAATAAAGCCAATTATTTATCTTAAATTGCGGATGCACAATAACATCGCCTAAGCCACCTTGCCCACCGTATACAACTTCAGGTACGCCTTGTATTGTTTGCTTAGAGCGTTTTTTCAAATCAACTAAAAACAACTTCCCTGCTTTTTCAGTAACAATAAGTTTGCCATCAGGCAAAAAAGACATCGCCCAAGGAGAATCGAAAGTAGCAAATTCTTCAGCAAACAAGGTAGCCCCAGCAGTACCGCTATAACTCTGCTGACCGCCAGATTCAGCACAAAGATTAAACGAGAACAAGAATAACAACAGGTACTGACAATATTTAAAAGCGAGTGACGACATAATTTTCTCAAGGTAATTAAGAACTAAATATCTGTATGTTTAGTATATAAACATCCACAAAATAGTTCAGCAAAATGGCGAATATAATTGAGATGCCGGTCGTAGCTTTTAACTCCAGCGGCCACTAGCTTTAATTTTAGTTCAAGCTTAAGTTTATTTTATTGCTTAACGTATAGTGAAAACAATAGTTATAAAAACAACTTAACACTAACAAAGCTTGTTATTTTTTACGCATAAACTGAAATTTTTTGTCTATTGTGACTATCTACTTCAACAGAGTTATTAAGCTTGAATAAATGTAAAGGAATGCTATATGCCAAAATCATTGATAAAACTATTAACTGCAGCCTTACTGATAATAGGTTTCAGCGCACAAGCACTTGAAATTGAAGATTTAGGTGATGGTTTGTACCGTTTTATTGACGACAGACATCGCTCAGTATTTTTGATCACCCCACAAGGCGCCATTGTTACCGACCCACTGAATAAAAAAGCTGCCACTTGGCTGAACGAACAAATTAAAACCCGTTTTAACGTTCCCGTTAAGTATGTCATCTATAGTCATAATCACAGTGACCATATTTATGGCGCAGAAGCATTTAAAAGCCCGCATACCACTTTTGTTGCCCACACACTCAGTGCGCAAGATATTAAAAACACGCAAATGAAAACTGTAACACCTGACCTCACTTTCGATGACGAGTTAGTGCTAACCCTAGGAGACTCAAGCGTTAAACTTAATTACCATGGCCCCAATGACGGTCGTGGCTCAGTCAGTATGTTGTTTGAAAAGCAAAAAACCTTATTTGTCGTTGATTGGATATTAATCGGTAGAATGCCATGGCAAAAGCTATGGAGTTACGATATTCAAGGCATGATCAACTCAACAAAAGCGGTGCTCAATTATGACTTTGATACCTTTGTTGGTGGTCACGCTGATATAGGAAATAAAGCCGATGTAAAACATTATTTAAGTTACATAGAGCAATTATACAGCCAAGTAACTGCAGGTGCTTTAGCCGGTAAAACACTTGATGAAATAAAACAAAACATTCAGCTAGATGAATTTAAAGACTTCAGACAATATGAAGCTTGGTTACCGCTCAATATTGAAGGCGTATACGAACGGTTAATGGAAGAGTCAGGCATGGGATGGCGCAGTGATTTATAATGCTCGTTTAGATGCTAGATATACAGATAAAGATGAAATCACAATACGTTATTTCATCATATCAACCCATTACGCTTTAAACCTTCGAGCGCTAACACGACATAAAAAAATAAACCCACAAAACTTTAAGCAATAAAAGCAAAGGGTTATATGAGTAGAGAATAAGCCGACGCTTAATGCTACAGCCTAAATTTGTGCAACATTAACTTTTTTAAAATAAATGTTGCACAAATTTAAAACTCACATTATTATCTCGCCGCTTCTTGATGATAGCCAATCCGAGTACATTACAAATTTAGTTTGTAGCAAGGCAATGAGCAACTATCCAAGAGTGAATTTGACTGTGCATAAGCACTATTGATATCACTTAACTGACTCGTAGATACCCCTTATCCGAGCGGTTACTGAGAACGTAATAACGACGTTCTTTTACTCGGAGAATACCATGGCTTTATCTACGCAATTAAAAGATTTCCACATCAAAGTACCTGCAGTTGCGGCTGCAGCTAACCAAAGCGAATGCTTTGCTTATACGCAACCAAGCAATCAAGAAATTGAACAACTAGCAGCACAATACGGTGCGCCTTTAATGGTGCTTGACTGCGAAGCTATTCGTCGCCAATACCACGCACTTAAAAATGCACTACCAAACGTAACCCTACACTTTGCCTTAAAACCTCTGCCATTAGCCGCGGTTGTTCGCACATTATTAGCAGAAGGCGCAAGCTTTGATCTTGCCACCAGCGGCGAAATTGATTTAGTTGCCCGTGAAGGCGTACCAAGTGAGCGTACCATTCACACGCACCCTATTAAACGCGATAGCGATATCCGTGATGCACTAGCTTATGGTTGTACTGTATTTGTGGTGGATAACATCAACGAACTAGAAAAATTTATTGCTTACAAAGATCAAGCTGAAATTTTAGTACGTTTAAGTTTCCGCAATAAAGATGCATTTGCTGATTTATCTAAAAAGTTTGGTTGTAGCCCTGAAATGGCCATTGAAATCATGACCTACGCACAACAGCTAGGTATTAGAATCAAAGGCTTATCGTTTCATGTTGGCTCGCAATCGCCAAACCCAACTAAATACGTAGAGGCAATAAATGCCTGTGCAAAAATAATTTTACAAGTAAATGAACTCGGTTTACCTGCATTGAGCACATTAGATATCGGTGGTGGTTTTCCGGTGCCTTACAGCACTGACGTATTACCAATTGATGTGTTTTGCACGCCAATTAACCTCGCCCTTGCTCAATTACCAGAAACCATGCAAATACTTGCTGAGCCGGGTCGATTTATTGTGGCAAGTTGTGTAACCAGTGTGGCGTCTATTATGGGTCAAGCTGTGCGTGAAGGTAAAACATGGTACTACTTAGATGACGGTATTTACGGCTCGTTCAGCGGTTTAATGTTTGATGAAGCGGCATACCCAATCGACAGTGCAAAACAAGATTTTACGCGTTTTGAATCCGTACTTGCAGGCCCAACATGCGACAGTATTGATGTAATTAGCGAATCGATCATGCTACCTAAACTTAACAATGGCGATTTAATTATTAGCCGTATGATGGGTGCTTATACGCTAGCGACAGCTACCGACTTTAACTTTTTCAAACGCGCAGAAGTCGTGGTATTAAATGAGCAAATACACCACCAAGAATTAACCGGCTAAGCGCTTAGTTAAAGTTTCCTGCACGGTAAAATCAGGCTTGTATCCATACAGAAAAACGCAGTTTAATACTGCGTTTTTTACGTTAAACAACATATAAATCATTAACCATAAATAACAATAAAAAAATTATTCATCCGTGTCTTACCAATAAAGTGGTATCTTGTTATTTGTTCGAAAGCAACCATGATCACTCTAATCTGCTTTGGGAGAATACTGATTAAAATATTAAGGTTCATGGATGAACGGTAAAGCGCAATGCTATGAATGCCATGGATGGCAAGGAGCGCAGTGCTACCCGAGCGTTAGCTCGATACATTATTATTTTATCACGTTTATTTATCTTGCTACGTTGGCCAAACAAAGGGAGCAGGCTTGCTGGAGGTCTTTTCTGCTACTGCTGTTTTTTGAGCAAGTATCCCTCTGATTGCACTCCCTGTGCCTTTATCTTTACTACAAAAGGTTTTCAGGTACAAAATTTCAACTCTACTGCGTGCCCAAGGGGTTGTACGAAGAAATTTCAAACTTGATTTAAGGCGCGGTTTATTGAGGAAACAACGAATATTCAGTAACTCACCCATCTTATCCCAACCAACTTCCTTCTCAAGTTCAGTTAGAATTTGTTCAAGTTTCACGCCGTGTAGCGGCTCATTACCTTTATTCATTGGCTACCTAAAATCAAAAAATAGCATTGTACCAAGTTTTCTAACGATTAACAGACTTATGGTTTCTCCCACCCATCACAATTTTTTAGTTTGGCCTTAACCGTCGCTTAGAGTTTGATTATTTGCTTGGCGTCGGGGTCGACTACACGCAAGGGGGCTTATGTTTAGGGTACGGGCACAGATCTCCCCCCTTGCATCCCTCACTGTGCACTGCTCAGCTAAAACTGAAATAGTAATTTTTGCAGTTATCGATACCTGACGAATGCTCGTCCCTGCGCGACGTCAGTTCCAGCCATCGACGTGCAGGGATGCACTAATGCCGTGAAGGCATGGATGCCTGAGAACGGCCATGGCTGTCATCGATTAACTGCTGTTAAAAATTAATATTTCAACGCTGAGGTGGGAATTTAGCGATCGTTAAAATGGTACAGCAAGTAAAGCTAATAATAGAATTACGAAAGATTAGCGATCACCCCAATCTGCTTTGGAAAAATGCTGAATAAAATATTAATGTTCAGCTATTGTTGGCAGGATGCCATCAAAGCGAAGTAGCACATGGATGTGCGTTCTGAGCGTTAGCTCGATACATTATTATTTTGTGAAGAGTACATTTTTCAGCAGCGCCGAGGGAGTCCAGAGCGAGGTCGGCGTCAGCCTCCCTTTGGGTGTCGTCGCCACTGCGACAATGATAAACCAAAGCAAGTAGCGTAAAAATGCACCAAATATTATTTATTTGTTATTGATATTTTTGAGTGGGTGATGTGATGGACGCTCCCAATTACGGCGTCAATGCGCCAAACTGGTTAAAAACAATCAGTTAATTTAAGGAACGTCCGTCATGAAAGTTAGCACAATATCAATTGATTTAGCAAAAAACGTTTTTCAACTCATGGGGTTTACTGAGGCTAATAAAGGCGTTTTTAATAAGCGCTTGAACCGCGCTCAACTGAAGCATTTTATGCAAATGCAACCCCCATGTCGTGTTGTGATGGAGGCCTGTTATTCTTCTCATTATTGGGGCCGGTTGTTTGAATCCATCGGTCACACTGTGCACTTAATTCCTGCGCAACACGTGACACCTTTTGTGCGAGGAAACAAGAATGACAGTAACGATACACTGGCCATATTCGAAGCAAGTAGGCGACCTTTCATTCGGTTTGTCCCCATCAAAACCCAAACTCAGCAAGAAACGTTAATGCTACATCGCTTGCGAGAAAGGTTACTTAAAACACGTACAGCGGTCACTAATCAACTACGTGGTTTATTAGCTGACATTGGCCTTGTTTTCCCGTTAGGCATACCTGCTTTTAATGAAAGTATGCAAGCATTATCACTTGATACCACGTTATCGGTATCAGTTCAGTGGCTAGTTAACGATGTTTATCAAGAATTCAAAACCTTAAACCTACGTATTAAAGCGATTGAAAAACAATTAAAAACTGACATTGAAGCCAATTCATTAGGGCAAATACTATTGAGTATCCCTGGCATTGGTTACCTCAATGCTTCTGCCTTTATTGCCTCTATAGGCAGTGGACAAGCCTTCACCAGTGCACGCGACTTTGCTGTTTGGCTAGGCATTACACCCAAACAATTTGCCTCAGGCAATAAAAGCGTGATGGGCGGCATCAGTAAACGTGGAGACCAATACCTGCGTAAACAGCTTATCCATGGTGCGCGTGCCATCATCGTTCATGCCAGAAAGAAACACGATGCATTGAGTGTGTGGATAACCCAGTTAAGTGCACGAAAACCGTTCAATTGTACCGCGGTTGCCACTGCGCACAAGTTAGCACGCATCATGTGGACATTGTTACAAAAGCAATGCCATTACACGCCTCAACCGGTTAAGGTAATCACATGATTGACGACCCGTTTTACCCTCTAGTAAGCCTGTGCAGGACAAAGGCCATGAGTCTGTGTGGGTGTTTAGGCTGCTAGAGGGGACTTAATTTATCCAGAAAACTTTTCAAGACTGTTGTTGATAAGATGAAAAAAAGGCACTAGCCAACTAGAACAAAGCCTGTGAGAGGACAAGTGTATCTATCACGTTTGGGTGAACAATGTTTTAAGGTATTTCTAGTTCGCAACTTATCTGGAGCATGGATAACAAACCATAGCTCGAATATATGTCAGTACAGTTTGCTTTAAGCAAGCGAAAGCGCCTGTCATCATGAACAAAAGTATGAAAAGAGTAATGCTCAGTAATCAAAAACATAAGCCCGTTTTGTTATGTTTTCGTATTCACTTGGGTTGACATCAAGGAAGCGTCCATATATGTCCGCTATTTCCTCTATTTCCGTTATTCTCATATGCGTATACCAACGCTTAGCTAAGCGGAAAAATGCAGTTGGCTATAATGTGCGAGGTACGAGCGCAGCCAACTGTAATTTTTCCGTTTAAGCACCTTATAGTTGCCTTGGATTAATCGTAGTGCTAACATTTGTGAGTACAACACTAGTTTAAGGTAACTTATAATGGACACTCGCATTCAATTTAGAGTTGATGAAGAAACAAAACGTTTGGCGCAACTAATGGCCGAAAGCCAAGGTCGCACTCTTAGCGACGCATGCCGAGAACTCGCAGAAGGTTTAGCAGAAGAACAGAGAAAAACGATGAGCCATGATGCATGGTTATCGGAACAAATAAATGCAGCATTTGACAAGTTTGATAATGGAAAAGCTGATTTTATTGTACATGATGAAGCAAAAACATTAATGGAAGCAAGAAAACAGAAAATCCGTAATAGAGACAAATCATGATCTTTTGGGAAGAAGAATCACTAAATGATCGTGAAAAAATATTTGAATTTCTTTTTGATTTTAACCCAAATGCAGCAGACAAAACTGATCAAACTATTGAAGCTAAAGTTGAAAACTTACTAGAACACCCACTAATGGGTGTTAAAAGAGATATTTTTCGTGGAAGAGTGCTAATCATTCCAGAAATATCAATGATTGTTTCTTATTGGGTCGATGGTGATACGATTAAAATAATGCGAGTTTTACACCAAAAGCAGAATTTCCCACCAGAATAAAGGCAACTACCGAGCCTGTAGAATTACTCGTTTTTATTAAAATTAAATGAATAGTGCCTTTACTGGTGGTCATTTTGGCACTGTCATTATCGGTAACGTTACTTTTAACAGGCTTGCCTGTGCTGCCTGTTTTTTCTTGGTGAGTGGCTAAGAACTCGCTGATTTTACTGGCGCTATTATCAAGTTTCGCTTTTTGCTTTAAGTCATGACTGACTTCATCATCACTTAAGCCATCTTGTACTTGATGCCTCGCCAATATACGTTGGCTGGCCTTACGTAATTTCGTTTCCTTACGCTTTAGCTCTTCAAACGTGCCGCTGTATTCCTTACTGGCATTTGATTTTATTTTGCAACCATCGATAGCAAACATATGGCGACCAATGAGGCCTTCTTTATCACATATCAGTAATACTTGGGTAAATAGTGGCTCAATTTGCTCTTTCATCCGCGCAACGAATGCAGCAATACAGGTGTAATGTGGCTGAATATCTCCCGATAAACTCATAAAGGTAATGTTGGTTTCACAAGCGTTGGCAATGCGGCGACTATTGATAAACCCACGAGAATAACCAAAGAGAATTGTTTTTAGCATCACGGACGGAGAATAGGCGGCTGCGCCGCCTTTATCGTTTTGATACCACTGTTCAAAGCCTGATAAATCAAGATGGTTATCAACAATATGCGCAAGCGCATACTCAAAGGTGCCGGGCATTATTTGTTGTGAAAAATCGATGGGAATGAACTTACTTTGACAAGATAAATCAGGTTTATAGTTCGCCATGATATTTTGCTGTCGGTGAATAATATCTATTAGATCACAGACTAAAACTCAGTTCAAGGTTAAAAAACAAGCAATTCCGTCAAATATAAAAAAGATGTGAAAACGTCATTTTTGGAGAAATTCTACAGCCTCAACGCCAACTTAAGTGGAAAAATAAAGTTGGCTAAAATATTGAACAGAGTGAAAATAGCCAACTGTATTTTTTCCGTTTGAAGTTCTTATAACTCAATATCATCCAAACTAAGCAACTGACGACTATTACGTAAAGTTAGTATTTTAACTTCATTTTCAACTTTATAGATAATACGATAACTACCAAATATCACTTCACGATAATTTGAACCTGACAACTCTGGCACTTCTCGGCCTAATTCAGGTTGAGAACCGAGTAAGTCAGTGCGATCAAAAACATCATTAACCCATTTGTCTGCAGCCGATGGTTTATCAAGCGCAATAAACTTAGCAGACACTTCTAGTTTTTCTAACGCTAAAGGTGACCAAACTACTTTCAAGGATTAATACTCTTTAAAATTTGTGCGCGAGCATCAGAATTAGAAATACCTAATCCAGCAGAAAGTTGAGCTTCAGCTTTTTGTACTTCTTCAAGTAATTCAATTTTTTCCTGCATTGACTCATATTCTGCCACATCGACAACTACAGCCACACCTTTTCCTCTTTGTGTTATCACAATTGGTCTTCTTGTTTCGTTAATTTGACGAATAAATGACGCTGCACCAGCTCTAAAATCAGAAAGTGGTTGAATATCTTGATCAAAATGAAGTCTAGTCATGAATAATACCTTTAGTTGTACGTCCTATGGTACAAAGTATAGATAAAACTAAATGCAAGTACAAGACTTTGAACTTGAGTTATAACGAGCCTGTAGAATTACTCGTTTTTATTAAAATTAAATAATGAAAATGCTCTAACTGGATTATTTTCTTTTAACAATCAAAAACGTTTACGTTTTTGCCGATTTTAATTTTTCTATCGTTGAGCATTCAACACTGGCGAGTATTGGAGCGATAATGTAGTTTTGAGGTCATTTTAGTGGTGTGATGTTAGAGTTTTAGGCCCTAATGCAGGCGACTTCTTAACTTTTCAATGTTATGAACAAGGCAATACATTTGCCATTGGGTGTTCACGTTATCTTTTCCGCGCAAGGTGAATTTATTCATGCCTTTATTGACGGTAATATTGCCAAATACTGGTTCTATTGCACCTAACCTTTACTGTATTGCCGTCGACCAATCGAACTGTCTATTTTTATCTTCATTTTGTCGCTGTGACTGATGTTTTGCACTTTCTCTGTTAAGAACTGTACTTGTCGGCCCGTCGATTTAGGCGATTTTCTCATGCATTCATTTTGCAGGAGTCTTAACTAGGACATTTTAAATAAAATTAAGTAAGGAAATCGTCGATATGGCATGGCAGGCACAGTTGAGATTATGCCGACGATACAACCGACTCATGCACAAAGGCAAACATCGCGAGGTGGTACTACCTAAAGTTGATGTGAAACTGCGTATGTTGAGAATGCCAGCATGAATATTTTTTTAAACACAAGTTTTGAGTTAGCGCATGGGATCAAGCATCGGGTGTGGCACAACCACCGACGGCGTTAGGATGGCAATAGCCTAACGGCTATTGAACCACGAACATAGACTGAAGACAGGTGTCACGACGAAATGAGTAAGGTAGGCGCTGTTAACCAATAGGTTGGTAATCCACGAATATCAGCATGATAACCGACGAAATTACTTGCTTCATTCTATGCGTTAACTCACTTAATTTAAAAGTGAATAGAAAAGGTTCTGAAATTAATGAACACGGATCAGTGTATTTAACTTGACGTGGGGAGTCATACCCCAATAAACCGGCGAAAAGAGCGAAGCGAGTTGAGGTCGGATTAATTGGATTGTTGAACGAAGCCGCTTTGCGGCAGAAAAAACAAAAGTAATCTGTACTTACCTTAACTGTCAATGTCGGCAGTCTTGAGGAGTACCTTATGAATATCACCGAGCAAGCTCGTTTCAATTTATTGGTTCAATCTTACCTTAACGAACTGACCTTACAAGGAAAAAGTGACAAAACTATTGACTGTTACAGTCGATGTATTAGGCAAACAGCCACTTTCTTTGATACCTGCCCAGACGACTTGACGGTTGAAGCGCTGAAAACTTACTTCCTGTACCTCGTTGAGAATAAATCATGGAGTCACGTTAAAATCACCCGTTGTGCTATTCAGTTTTTATACACACACGTGCTACAGCGCCCTTGGCAATGGGTTGATATTGTTAAGCCCCCCTAAAGTTCAAGCACTTCAGGATGTTTTATCCTTATCTGAAGTCGCTGCAATTATTAATACCACGCGTCAATTACGATACCAAGTGTATTACTTAACCACTTATAGTTTAGGGTTGCGCTTATCTGAAACCTTAAATTTAACGATTGCTGATATTGATCGTCATTTAATGCAAGTGCATTTACGTTATACCAAAAACAAAAAAGACCGTTTCGTTCCTTTGCCACAAGCAACCTTGTTGGCATTACGTCATTATTGGAAAACACACCGTCATCCCAGTTTGTTGTTTCCTGGGGGGAAGCCACCACATATTCGACAAGACAAAACGCTGGTCATGGACAAAGGCGGTATACAAAAAACCATTAAACTTGTCGCTAACGCCTGTGGCATAACTAAAAATGTTCACGTGCATACGCTGAGACACTCTATTGCCACCCATATGCTTGAGCGTGGCGCGAGTTTGCGCTCTATTCAAGTTTTTCTAGGTCACGCTTGCCCCAAAACAACCGCGCTTTATACCCGCATGACAGAGGAAGTCGCGCAAAACAGTACACTTATGCTCAATGATATCGTTGACTCGCTTAACATTACTTGGCGGGAGCAGCGTGATGATTGAACTCGCCCAGATAGCCAGACAGTATCAAGATGAATTTACCCAAAAATACGCGAAACAAATGAAAGGAGTACACCATCAGGCACTCACAAAAATCATGGCGTGCCATACCCCACAAGCAGGGGCAATGTTGTATCATTGTGATGATTGTCAAACCAACAGCACCTTTCATCCTTCATGTGGCCATCGACACTGTCCGGCTTGCCAACATAAGAGCAATAGTGATTGGTTAACGTTGCAACAACAAAAATTGTTGCCTGTAGATTATTATTTAGTAACGTTCACGTTACCCTATCAATGTCGTCATTTTATTTGGACTCACCAAAAGTGGGCTTATCAAGCGATGTTCACTGCCGCTAAACAAACCCTAGACGCTTTTTTTTTAAACGAGATAAACAGCTTGGGGAAAATAATGGCCTCATTGCGGTGTTGCACACGCACTCCAGGCGACTTGAGTTTCACCCTCACATTCATCTTGTGGTACCCGCAGGCGGGTTAGATAAATCGAGAAAACAGTGGCAAACAAAATCAGGGAAATACCTTTTTAAAGCCGATAACTTAGCCAAGGTGTTTCGAGGAAAATTCATCGCGCTACTGTGTGCGTCTGGTTATTATCTCCCGGCTAAAACCTCTAGTTCGTGGGTAGCTGATTGTCAGCACGTAGGGAAAGGCGATAGTGCGTTAACCTACCTTGCTAGATACCTCTATCGTGGGGTGGTGAATGAAAACAACCTACTCTCGATTAAGCATGACCGAGTGACGTTTCAATATAAAGAAAGTAAAACGAAACAGTTTAAAACCATCACCGAGCACGCTACGGCCTTTTTATGGCGAGTACTACAACATGTACTGCCTAGCGGTTTTCGACGAGCACGCAATTATGGTTTTTTACATGGCAATGCTAACCGTACGTTAAAGCGGTTACAGTTACTGCTTAACGTGGTGTTAGCGCCCAGTGAAACATTACCTACAAAGGCGTTTGTTGCCCTAATTGTGCCACTCAAATGACGCTATACCTAATGCGACGAGGTCATCGCGTCATTATGGGTCATACGATATAAAACAAGGAAGTGCCTAAGCAAAAGGAATTGTTGCGCCCTAAACAGTCACAAAGTGAGGATAATAAATATAAGAAAAAACAAATTGTTGCGTTACTATATTACCAAACTCTGTTTAGTGATAGTAGCTGCGCTTGGCCTGAAAATCACCGCTTAGAGGCACCGCCAACAGACAACCCATCTTAGTTTTATTTATTTACTTATAAAGAGTACGCACCAACACCGGGCTTGTTCAACAACAGGATTAAGTTGCGGCTGCGCGCAACCTATCCTTTATTTATTATGTGCCACCACGTTATACTGTACAAATAAACGTACATGAACAATTTGGAGTCCAATATGGATGCAATAAGCTACACAGCAGCTAGAGCAAATTTAGCAAACACAATGGCGAATGTTTGTAATGATCATGCGCCAGTTATTATAACTCGTAAAAGTGAAGCTCCTGTTGTGATGATGTCTCTAGAAGACTATAACTCAATGCAAGAAACTACATATTTACTCAGATCTCCAGCTAACGCTAGAAGCTTACTTGATTCTATTGCCGAACTTGAAGCTGGCAATGGCACTCAAAGAGAGCTTATCGAGTGAAACTCACTTTTTCAACTAAGGCCTGGGAACAATATCTATACTGGCAAACTACTGACAAAAAAATACTTAAACGCGTCAATTTGCTCATTAAAGATATCCAAAGAACGCCAAATGAGGGCATTGGAAAACCTGAGCCATTAAAGCACGGGTTATCAGGCTATTGGTCTCGTCGAATTAATGATGAGCATCGCATCGTATACAAACAGCAAGATGATACAATTCTAATTGCTCAACTGCGCTACCACTACGGCACATAGCCCAATTAACAGGCAAGAAATAGTTGGTTAAAATATGCGACGAAGGAGCAAAAACCAACTGTTTTTTGTCCTTGTTTAATTTATTGAACGAAGCCGCTTTGCGGCAGAAAAAACAAAAGTAATCTGTACTTACCTTAACTGTCAATATCGGCAGTCTTGAGGAGTACCTTATGAATATCATCGAGCAAGCTCGTTTCAATTTATTGGTTCAATCTTACCTTAACGAACTGACCTTACAAGGAAAAAGTGACAAAACTATTGACTGTTACAGTCGATGCATTAGGCAAACAGCCACTTTCTTTGATACCTGCCCAGACGACTTGACGGTTGAAGCGCTGAAAACTTACTTCCTGTACCTCGTTGAGAATAAATCATGGAGTCACGTTAAAATCACCCGTTGTGCTATTCAGTTTTTATACACACATGTGCTACAGCGCCCTTGGCAATGGGTTGATATTGTTAAGCCCCCTAAAGTTCAAGCACTTCAGGATGTTTTATCCTTATCTGAAGTCGCTGCAATTATTAATACCACGCGTCAATTACGATACCAAGTGTATTACTTAACCACTTATAGTTTAGGCTTGCGCTTATCTGAAACCTTAAATTTAACGATTGCTGATATTGATCGTCATTTAATGCAAGTGCATTTACGTTATACCAAAAACAAAAAGACTGTTTCGTTCCTTTTCCACAAGCAACCTTGTTGGCATTACGTCATTATTGGAAAACACACCGTCATCCCAGTTTGTTGTTTCCTGGGGGAAGCCACCACATAGTCGACAAGACAAAACGCTGGTCATGGACAAAGGCGGTATACAAAAAACCATTAAACTTGTCGCTAACGCCTGTGGCATAACTAAAAATGTTCACGTGCATACGCTGAGACACTCTATTGCCACCCATATGCTTGAGCGTGGCGCGAGTTTGCGCTCTATTCAAGTTTTTCTAGGTCACGCTTGCCCCAAAACAACCGCGCTTTATACCCGCATGACAGAGGAAGTCGCGCAAAACAGTACACTTATGCTCAATGATATCGTTGACTCGCTTAACATTACTTGGCGGGAGCAGCGTGATGATTGAACTCGCCCAGATAGCCAGACAGTATCAAGATGAATTTACCCAAAAATACGCGAAACAAATGAAAGGAGTACACCATCAGGCACTCACAAAAATCATGGCGTGCCATACCCCACAAGCAGGGGCAATGTTGTATCATTGTGATGATTGTCAAACCAACAGCACCTTTCATCCTTCATGTGGCCATCGACACTGTCCGGCTTGCCAACATAAGAGCAATAGTGATTGGTTAACGTTGCAACAACAAAAATTGTTGCCTGTAGATTATTATTTAGTAACGTTCACGTTACCTTATCAATGTCGTCATTTTATTTGGACTCACCAAAAGTGGGCTTATCAAGCGATGTTCACTGCCGCTAAACAAACCCTAGACGCTTTTTTTAAACGAGATAAACAGCTTGGGGAAAATAATGGCCTCATTGCGGTGTTGCACACTCACTCTCGACGACTTGAGTTTCACCCTCATATTCATATTGTTGCGCCTTCTTTTTAAACGAGATAAACAGCTTGGGGAAAATAATGGCCTCATTGCGGTGTTGCACACTCACTCTCGACGACTTGAGTTTCACCCTCATATTCATATTGTTGCGCCTTCTGGCGGGTTAGATAAATCGAGAAAACAGTGGCAAACAAAATCAGGGAAATACCTTTTTAAAGCCGATAACTTAGCCAAGGTGTTTCGAGGAAAATTCATCGCGCTACTGTGTGCGTCTGGTTATTATCTCCCGGCTAAAATCTCTAGTTCGTGGGTAGCTGATTGTCAGCACGTAGGGAAAGGCGATAGTGCGTTAACCTACCTTGCTAGATACCTCTATCGTGGGGTGGTGAATGAAAACAACCTACTCTCGATTAAGCATGACCGAGTGACGTTTCAATATAAAGAAAGTAAAACGAAACAGTTTAAAACCATCACCGAGCACGCTACGGCCTTTTTATGGCGAGTACTACAACATGTGCTGCCTAGCGGTTTTCGACGAGCACGCAATTATGGTTTTTTACATGGCAATGCTAACCGTACGTTAAAGCGGTTACAGTTACTGCTTAACGTGGTGTTAGCGCCCAGTGAAACATTACCTAAAAAAGGCGTTTGTTGCCCTAATTGTGCCACTCAAATGACGCTATACCGAATGCGACGAGGTCATCGCGTCATTAGGGGTCATACGATATAAAACAAGGAAGTGCCTAAGCAAAAGGAATTGTTGCGCCCTAAACAGTCACAAAGTGAGGATAATAAATATAAGAAAAAACAAATTGTTGCGTTACTATATTACCAAACTCTGTTTAGTGATAGTAGCTGCGCTTGGCCTGAAAATCACCGCTTAAAGGCACCGCCAACAGACAACCCATCTTAGTTTTATTTATTTACTTATAAAGAGTACGCACCAACACCGGGCTTGTTCAACAACAGGATTAAGTTGCGGCTGCGCGCAACCTATCCTTTATTTATTAGAGAGCTATTTATAATTACGCTTATCAAATTCCATGAATAAAGCTCCGTACAAGGCAAAAATTGTAACGAATGACATAAAGGCAACCATTAGCCAAAATGCAAAAGGGTTTGCGGTTTCACTTATGAATATATTTTTATAAGTAAACTCTCTGCTGGAAATAACTTCCCAAAGATAATTGACTCCAATTAAAACAGCGAAAACGCAAATACCTTCTATTATAGAAAACTTACTTTTTAGTTTAGGTAATTTCATTGCGCTATTTTGCACCCAAAATATGATTAAACACTTTTAGCTCTCTAACGCCTTGCTAAGAGGCAAAAAATAGTTTGCTAAAATGTTGAGGAACGAAAACAGCAAACTGTTTTTTGTCCTTTTGAGCAACTTGTTAGGGCTAGCTTACGTCAAGCGAAGGTATTGCGAATACAACACCTTCCATATGCCCGATCACACCTTCTTCTTTACTTTTATTTTCACCTGTTTTTAGTAGAGTGAAATAATCGATCATATTCCCGTCATCATCAGATGTTTTAGTAATAATGCATCTTTTGTCTCTTGGAGTTTCGACTACTGCTACATGATCAACTTCTAATATTTTTCGATCAAACCTCTGGCAAAGAGAACCAAAATAAATTTCATTCTCAATATGTTCACAATTTAAAAAATCTTCAGTGCAAATTGAGCACTTACCAATAGATTCAGTAGCTCCTGAGCTGTTATAAAGTGCCCAACTAGGGAAAACCGCACTCTCAATATCAATTAATTGTTGTTGAAAATTGAGGATTCCTTCATATTCTTTTACCTTTAAACCAATACATGTATATTCTTGCGCATCAATTAAAAATGACCAAGATTTTTGATAACTCTCATCCTTTAAAGCCAACCACATATTCAAGACCGATTTAAGTGCATTAACTACACATTGCATATGAAAGAATTCATTTGCCATAGGCTCACTGTCAAAATGAACAGCTTGGGACTTATAAGATTTTATTTGAAGAATAAATTCTTCACATTCTTGAACTTTTTGACTTTGTAGCTCTTTAGAACGAGTAAAAAAATTAAGCTTTCCACATGAATCAACGAAATCTCGAAAGTTTTGACTTATTTTTTCAAAGGACATTTTGTCAGTCACGATTTATCTCTTTTTACTACTTCTAGTATTGATGATTCCAACTTATCAAGTCCATTAATATCACCTTCATATGAAATTTCAGTTGTTTTTGTCGACTTAGTTTCCTTATACAGCACTTTAAGTTTGATTTGTGGACTTTCAGAACTTCCTTTAAAGAAGTCTGTTAAATAGTTTGATACGACACCACAAAATACTGATATTAATTCACTATTACCAGAGACTACTGCAGAAGAAAGTAAGATCATTGGTCCAAACCACTCTCCTGAACGCTGTTCAACAAGCACTTCTGGTTCAGAAAATAACTGCAGATCCAGTTCATTTTTTGCATATTTCCAAAATGAAATAGCTGTAGATGAATATTTATTATTATCTTCTGCCTTAAAGCTGACGGGCATTAGCATTACTGCATTTTTTTCGAATGCATTTCCTTCTAATTCGATTTCAGATATTGCAATACTCAATTAAATACTCCTAGAGCCCTAACGCCCAAATAACAGGCTTAAAATGGTTTGTTAAAATTTTGAGGAACGAAAAACAACAAACTGTTTTAAGTCCTTGTTTATTTTCTTGTTGAACGAAGCCGCTTTGCGGCAGAAAAAACAAAAGTAATCTGTACTTACCTTAACTGTCAATGTCGGCAGTCTTGAGGAGTACCTTATGAATATCACCGAGCAAGCTCGTTTCAATTTATTGGTTCAATCTTACCTTAACGAACTGACCTTACAAGGAAAAAGTGACAAAACTATTGACTGTTACAGTCGATGCATTAGGCAAACAGCCACTTTCTTTGATACCTGCCCAGACGACTTGACGGTTGAAGCGCTGAAAACTTACTTCCTGTACCTCGTTGAGAATAAATCATGGAGTCACGTTAAAATCACCCGTTGTGCTATTCAGTTTTTATACACACATGTGCTACAGCGCCCTTGGCAATGGGTTGATATTGTTAAGCCCCCCTAAAGTTCAAGCACTTCAGGATGTTTTATCCTTATCTGAAGTCGCTGCAATTATTAATACCACGCGTCAATTACGATACCAAGTGTATTACTTAACCACTTATAGTTTAGGGTTACGCTTATCTGAAACCTTAAATTTAACGATTGCTGATATTGATCGTCATTTAATGCAAGTGCATTTACGTTATACCAAAAACAAAAAAAGACCGTTTCGTTCCTTTGCCACAAGCAACCTTGTTGGCATTACGTCATTATTGGAAAACACACCGTCATCCCAGTTTGTTGTTTCCTGGGGGAAGCCACCACATATTCGACAAGACAAAACGCTGGTCATGGACAAAGGCGGTATACAAAAAACCATTAAACTTGTCGCTAACGCCTGTGGCATAACTAAAAATGTTCACGTGCATACGCTGAGACACTCTATTGCCACCCATATGCTTGAGCGTGGCGCGAGTTTGCGCTCTATTCAAGTTTTTCTAGGTCACGCTTGCCCCAAAACAACCGCGCTTTATACCCGCATGACAGAGGAAGTCGCGCAAAACAGTACACTTATGCTCAATGATATCGTTGACTCGCTTAACATTACTTGGCGGGAGCAGCGTGATGATTGAACTCGCCCAGATAGCCAGACAGTATCAAGATGAATTTACCCAAAAATACGCGAAACAAATGAAAGGAGTACACCATCAGGCACTCACAAAAATCATGGCGTGCCATACCCCACAAGCAGGGGCAATGTTGTATCATTGTGATGATTGTCAAACCAACAGCACCTTTCATCCTTCATGTGGCCATCGACACTGTCCGGCTTGCCAACATAAGAGCAATAGTGATTGGTTAACGTTGCAACAACAAAAATTGTTGCCTGTAGATTATTATTTAGTAACGTTCACGTTACCTTATCAATGTCGTCATTTTATTTGGACTCACCAAAAGTGGGCTTATCAAGCGATGTTCACTGCCGCTAAACAAACCCTAGACGCTTTTTTTAAACGAGATAAACAGCTTGGGGAAAATAATGGTCTGATTGCGGTGTTGCACACGCACTCCAGGCGACTTGCGTAATATCATGAAGCCGATCGGTCAATACTATTCAAGCCGATCACTTTTTTGTCTGCCAGTAGACCTTAGTAAAATCTAACTTGAGTGATCGCCATCAGTCAAGGAATTTAGTTTTTTTCGCATCGATTCGCCTTTTAATTCCAACTTTATTGCTCCGTGAACAAGCCGATCTAGGATCGCATCAGCATGTGTCGATTCTCCGATCATTTCATACCAATTTTCTATCGGTAATTGGCTGGCAATTAAGGTCGATTTTGTGTCATATCTCGCATCAATTAATTCCAGTAAATCACTGCGTTGTTGAGCTGTTAATGGCTCTAATCCCCAATCATCTAGGATCAGTAAATTGGCAGAGCTAAGCTTGTTGATCAGTTTTCGATAACTACCATCGGCTTGCGCTAAGAACATCTTTTCTAATAGCTCTTTAAGCCTAAAATAATAAACGCTACTCCCTTGTTGGCAGTGGTTTTGACCAAGAGCACAAGCGAGGTAAGTTTTGCCACACCCCGTTGCTCCCGTGATCAAAATGTTTTGGTGAAGGCGTAGCCATTCACCTTGTGCTAATGAACGGATCTGAGTTTTATCTAGTTGTCGTGCTGCGCCATAGTTGAGTTGAGCAAGCGTACCGCCAACTCTGAACTTTGCTTGTCGAGTTAGGCGGTCAATTTTACGCTGATCACGCTGAGTTATTTCATAGTCAAGCAATAAGCTTAGTCGCTCTTCGAAGCTTTGTTCAACGTAGAGATTGGGTTGCTCATATTGCTGCAATAGTGCATCACGTATACCGCTTAGCTTTAAGTTACTTAACTGGTTATTGACTTGTTGATTGATATTTTGCATAAGATTTCCTTTGGTTTGTTAGTTTTGATTAATGGTAATAGTTGTTGCCGCGGATATTTTTATGATCAATATCTTGTAGTAAATCACCTTGAGCTTGTGGCAAGGGTTGCTTATCCAAGCCCTTTTCTAAAATGTTTTTTACTTGTTTTACGCGAGTAACACCTGTGGCTAATGCGCGATGACAGGCTGCTTCAAGACGTTGGTCAGTAAACTTCTTACCTAGGCTTAATAACCCCATACAAGCACGGTAGCTTTGCTCTGGATGCTTTTTAGCTTGCATCAATTGCATAACAAACTGCTCCGTTGAACCACCGAACTTAGCTGCCCAACGTTCGAACCGTTGTGGTGACCATTGCTGCTGCTTTTGATGAGCTATTGGCATATGTAGATCAAGCGTGGTGTGTGCACCTTCTCGGTGTGATCTTGGGTGAACGGCTACTTGAACACCCTGATGGTAAAAGTGTCACCAGTTGACCTGTGGCATGGGCTTCAAGCTTTTGTTTGATCAAGGTATGAGGTACTGAGTAGTAGTGTTTTTCAACTTCGACATGATAATCAATATGCACGCTTACTTGTTTGACTAAGGTGTAACTGTAAGCCTGTGTGGGTAGTGGTTTGAGAGCAGGTTTATCAATGGATTCAAACTGACTGAGCCTTGAACCAGGGTGCTTCTTCATTTTCCGCTGGTTTAAGTCGACAAGCAGTTTTTGTATCTTTAGGTTTAATTGGCGCAAGCTAAAGAAGCTTTCATTGCGAAGCCGTGCCATTATCCAGCGTTCGACAATTTGCACACCCACTTCTGCTTTGGCTTTATCCTTGGGCTTATAAGGTCTAGCAGGCACAATGACCGTATCATAATGTGTCGCCAATTGTTGGTAGGTTGGATTTAAATCAGGCTCATATCGACAAGGTTTAGTTACCGCACTTTTTAAGTTGTCAGGGATTACCAGCTCTGGCACACCACCAAGAAACTCAAAACAGCGAGCATGACTCATCACCCAATCTTCTAGCTTTTGGCTATACGTTGCCTCCGCATACGTATAATTAGATGCGCCCATAACTGCGACAAACACTTGAGCTGTACGGTATTCACCTGTACTAGCATCAACAATATTCATAGTTGGGCCGCAGTAATCAACAAACAGTTTTTCACCTGCTTTATGGTTTTGTCGCATGGACGGTTTTTGACATTTAAGCCATGCCTTGTACTGTCGGCAGAAGTGGGTGTAACTGTAAAATCCTTCCTCGTGTCGCTCTTTGTATTCTTGCCAAAGCAGCAATAGCGTCATGGTTTTGGGTCGCAGCTCCTGCTGAACTAACAACCAGTCAGGAATACTAAAGCCTTTTAGTCGGGGCTTTGTTTTGAAGAATGCTCGTTGCAGAGAATGATCATCCCATTTTTCATCAAGCGGCCAGCAAGTGATACCTAACTCTGCTGATTTACAGGCATATTTAGAAACAATTGAAGGTGAAATAGATAAGCTGTTTGCTATCTTTCGATGACTGAGTTTACAGTCGTATTTTAGTCTTAAAATCTCTTTAAGTTTACGCATTGAAATAGGTGCCGTTGGCATGGTTATTCTCATCATCAAAAATGAAAAGAATAACGGTTAGAAACACCTACTGGATAGACAAAAATGAGTATAAATTGAACGATACCATTCAAGCCGATCACTCAATACCATTTTGACCAAAAAGTGATCTGCATCGATGGTATTGAGTGATCGCGATGGATAGTATTAAGTGATCGGCTTAGATGGTATTAGGTGATCGCGATGCATGAGAATATGCACGACTTGAGTTTCACCCTCACATTCATCTTGTGGTACCCGCAGGCGGGTTAGATAAATCGAGAAAACAGTGGCAAACAAAATCAGGGAAATACCTTTTTAAAGCCGATATAACTTAGCCAAGGTGTTTCGAGGAAAATTCATCGCGCTACTGTGTGCGTCTGGTTATTATCTCCCGGCTAAAACCTCTAGTTCGTGGGTAGCTGATTGTCAGCACGTAGGGAAAGGCGATAGTGCGTTAACCTACCTTGCTAGATACCTCTATCGTGGGGTGGTGAATGAAAACAACCTACTCTCGATTAAGCATGACCGAGTGACGTTTCAATATAAAGAAAGTAAAACGAAACAGTTTAAAACCATCACCGAGCACGCTACGGCCTTTTTATGGCGAGTGCTACAACATGTGCTGCCTAGCGGTTTTCGACGAGCACGCAATTATGGTTTTTTACATGGCAATGCTAACCGTACGTTAAAGCGGTTACAGTTACTGCTTAACGTGGTGTTAGCGCCCAGTGAAACATTACCTAAAAAAGGCGTTTGTTGCCCTAATTGTGCCACTCAAATGACGCTATACCTAATGCGACGAGGTCATCGCGTCATTAGGGGTCATACGATATAAAACAAGGAAGTGCCTAAGCAAAAGGAATTGTTGCGCCCTAAACAGTCACAAAGTGAGGATAATAAATATAAGAAAAAACAAATTGTTGCGTTACTATATTACCAAACTCTGTTTAGTGATAGTAGCTGCGCTTGGCCTGAAAATCACCGCTTAGAGGCACCGCCAACAGACAACCCATCTTAGTTTTATTTATTTACTTATAAAGAGTACGCACCAACACCGGGCTTGTTCAACAACAGGATTAAGTTGCGGCTGCGCGCAACCTATCCTTTATTTATTAGTAGTATTTTAATCCACTGAACTTTCTTTCGTTGTTGTACGTTTTTTGATTATACTCAAGGATAAAAACACTATAGCAGAAATTAAAAACACTCCTGAGCCAATAAAGTCTTGTTCAAAAACGTTGTAGATTAAACCTAAAAACATAATAAAAGATGCAATTAAATAATTATTAGATTTAGATGATGAATCGTTTTTCATTGACACTTCCCTTTGATTGATAATGGATATTTGCTGATACTACTAACGCCTCGTTAAGAGGCAAAAAATTGTTGGCTAAAATTAGCGACGAAGGAGCAAAAGCCAACTGTTTTTTGTCCTTTTAAACGACTTGTTAGTTTTTGTTTAGCAACACTATTTTCCTATTTTTCCCATAGATTTCATGTAACTATCCAGTTGCCCCATAGAACTTAACATTCTAAATGGGTTACTTCTAGCAGCGTCATCCTCATGGGCTTCGGTTATACTACACCAAGGACATAAATCGCTCTCTGCTACTAGTGGCTCTGCACAACTATCACAAATATTGGGTGCAATTAAAATATTGTTTTCAGAGAATGTGAAAATATCCTTAGACTCATTTTTCATATATGGTTTCGGGTGGCTTTTACCGATGACTAACTCATACCAAGTCAATTCATTTTCATCAGCTATTTCCTGAGCTAAGCCAACCTTTTCCTTAGGGTATTTTGAACCTATAATAATGCCCGTTACCAAACTACAAGGAATGTATAAAATATCGTTTCCAGCTACTTTCTCAGTTACCTTTTTTAAATCAACAAACCGACACTCTTGCTCGTATTTCCAGTCATCGTATTTAGCAAAATATGATTCAACAAAAATATATTCTTGTAAGGCATAAGAGTAACGTGGTTTTTTTAAAACAGCGGCTCTTTGGAGGATCGGTTGAAGATGTTCACTTGGTGCATCTCTATAAGTAACATCCCAGATTGGGTTACCTTTAAAGTGTTCTTGCAACTTATCTAAATCAAACTCTAATACGAACCCTGTATGATTATTCGCATAATGCGCCCACATAGGGGAAACAATCGGAGACTTAGAAAAACAGGTTGTAGGACTTTGTGGAATATCAGAAATAATATCATTATAAAAAGCAAGTTGATCCGCAGGAGTGTTCAAATCCATACCAAGGAAAAGCTCATACGGATCATTATAATCCTGTGGTAAAGAGCATTTTACACCGCAAAAACCTTCTTTTTGGAAAACTAGTTCGATTACATCATTTGAAAAGTATTTATATATTTTTGACATTTGAATCGATCATCCATGTACGAAAAAAACTAACGCCCGCGTAATAGGCGCGAGCTTGCGAGCGTCCTGATTGACGCGATTGTTATCTGTTTCACCTGCCTTATTACGACAAACATGAATAGCATTGCTCACCCTGCTAGGAATTTAGAAACTTCACTTGAATACTCTTGAATAAATTCAAGTTTATTATCTAGTGGCTCTACTGTATTCGGCGGAGCTAAATCCATGAACGAAAAATGACCAGCGCCGTTAGTGATGCGTAGATCTGCTTTTTGCGAACTAGATATAGCTTGAGCCAACCATTCACTTTGTGATGGTGGGGTAATGTTATCTTCAGAGCCCACCCAAACTAAAATCGGCACTTTTAGAGCATCAAGTGCGCCCGGAGCTTGGAAGAACCCAGTAGGTGGCGCCAAAAGGGCTAGGCGAAGCAACCTCTTTTCCCGGCTAATATTGACCTGCCGGCCAGGACCCAACCACATTTGCGCCCCAGCTAGAGCGAAAAGAGTAGTGGCGCCAATTGAGTGACCTACACCAACTACTTTTGCGCCAGGTTGACTGAACGCTGAGAGTGCGAGAGACAAACGCCTTCCTCGCAAAGCCAACTCTTCCTCTCTCGGGTGTGGCGAAAGTAATCGCTCGAAATGAGGAGCAATGACGGTGAAATCAGATTCGACTAATTCTTTCAAAAATGTACTGTATCGCTCAGGTTGACCTCCAGAGCCAACAGCAAAAAGTACTACAGGACAGTTTTTGTCGCCCTCATGTATTGAAACATCGAATGGCACTCCGCCATCTTCAATTATTTCCAATCTCATAAATAATTTGTTCCTTTGGCTCGATGCCGGACAAATAACAGCTTATTATGAAGAAAAAATCCTTATTTAAACAAGGAAAAGATCCTTTTTTCATATTTTTAATAATCAAAACATACCTTATTTATCTATTATCTACAATAAGTTACTAATAAAACATTTCGTTATGCTAAAGACATAAACGAGAATATTTCCTTTTTATTGGATAAAAGCAGGATACCTCACTAAACTGTATAAATACACAGTACAATTAATGGCGTAACAAAATAAATAAGGATAAATATATGAGCTCTCTTTTTCTTACCCATATTAAAGAGCAGATGTGGACAAAAAGATATGCAAAACGCACTATCGAGTCTTATTTATATTGGATAAAAGCGTTTATCATTTTTAATAATAAGCGGCACCCTAGCACTTGCCATAATCATGAAGTTGAGTCTTTTCTCTCTCATTTGTCTAATGTCATCAATGTGGCGCCTAAAACACAGGCATTAGCATTGAATGCCTTATCGTTTATGTACAAATATGTGCTTAAAAATGAATTAACATTGGAATTGAATTTTAATAAAAGCCATATTCAGCAAAAATTGCCTGTCGTACTAACGCAAAAAGAAGTATCTGCACTGCTTCGACAAATTGACGCTAACTTTCAATTAACTTGTCAACTTATGTACGGAAGTGGCCTGCGCTTAATGGAGGCTGTTCGTTTACGAGTACAAGATATAGATTTTGATTTTTATACTGTTAGAGTGTGGCAAGGTAAGGGAGGAAAAAACCGCTGCGTGACTTTAGCAAAAGAGCTTGTTGATGCATTAAAGATGCAAATAAATTACGTTGAACTACTTTTTATCTGTGACTCTAAAAACACTAATTATCAGGGTGTTTATTTGCCTTTCGCATTAAGTAGGAAGTACCCTAACGCACGAAAAGAGTTAGGATGGCATTATTTATTTCCTTCAAAAAGACTAAGTATAGACCCTGAAGTGAATGCGCTTAGACGGCATCATATAAATGAAACATCGATAAGAAAAGCAGTAAAACAAGCAGCAAGGAAAGCCCATATCGAAAAAAATGTAACTTGTCATACATTGCGTCACTCCTTTGCTACACACTTGTTACAACGAGGTGCCGATATTCGTACGGTACAAGAGCAATTAGGGCATAGTGATATTAGAACAACACAAATATATACACATGTCATTGAATGTGGTGCTGATGGTGTTACTAGCCCGTTATCTGATCTAATGAAAATAATGCCAAGTTAATTAATTATCTGCTCATTTTTAATGGTTAAAATGAAAAAATAGTTCGCTTAATTAAAATGATTTTATATACAACAAAAAAAGCGAGCCGAAGCTCGCTTTTTATTATTCTATATCAACCAGTTAGTCTTGATAAGTAGAAACCGGAGGACAACTACAAATCAAATTACGATCCCCGTATACATCATCAATACGGTTAACCGTTGGCCAGAATTTATTCGCTGCTGCCGCAGGCACAGGGAATACCGCTTCAGCAATCGTGTAACCACGATCCCACGTATCGGTAATATCTGCTAAGGTATGCGGTGCATTGTGTAATGGGTTGTCTTCACTTGACCATTCACCTGACGCTACTTTACGCACTTCATCACGAATACAAACCATCGCTTCAATGAAACGGTCTAATTCAACTTTTGACTCAGATTCTGTCGGCTCAATCATAAACGTACCCGCTACTGGAAACGACATGGTTGGCGCATGGAAACCGTAATCCATTAAACGTTTTGCCATATCAACTTCAGTCACACCTGATTCTGCTTTAAGTGGACGTAAGTCGATAATACATTCGTGAGCAACTCGGCCATTTTTCCCCGCATATAAAATCGGGAAATGTTGGCTAAGTTTGGTTGCTAAGTAGTTAGCGTTAGTGATCGCATACTTAGTCGCATCCGTTACACCTTTACGGCCTAATAAAGCAATGTATAGGTAAGAGATACATAAAATACCGGCACTACCGTAAGGAGCGGCTGAAACTGCGCCATTACCTTGAGTGCTTTCGCTCACGTTGATTAACGCATGGTCTGGCAAAAATGGCGCTAAATGCGCTTTAACGCCGATAGGACCCATACCTGGACCGCCGCCGCCGTGTGGAATAGCGAAGGTTTTGTGTAAGTTTAAGTGTGAAACGTCAGCACCGATAAAGCCTGGTGAAGTCACGCCAACTTGCGCGTTCATGTTAGCGCCATCAAGATAAACTTGACCGCCATGCTGATGAATAATATTACAAATTTCAGCAATAGTCGTTTCGTATACACCGTGTGTTGACGGATATGTGATCATGATACATGACAAATTCTCGGCTAACTCGCTAGCTTTGCTACGCAAGTCGTCCATGTCAACGTTACCTTCTTTATCACAGGCAACAACAACCACTTTCATGCCAACCATTTGCGCTGACGCGGGGTTAGTACCATGTGCTGAAGCAGGGATTAAACAAATGTTACGATGATCATCACCACGGCTAGCGTGGTATTTGTGAATCGCGATAAGACCGGCATATTCACCTTGTGCACCCGAGTTTGGTTGCATTGAAATGTTGTCGTAACCTGTTAGCTCAATTAATGCGTCGCCTAACTCGTCAATCATTTGCTTGTAACCTTGTGCTTGGTCAACAGGTGCAAATGGGTGCATGTTAGCAAATTCAGGCCATGATACTGGGATCATTTGCGCTGTCGCATTCAATTTCATGGTACAAGAGCCCAATGAAATCATCGAATGGTTCAATGCTAAATCTTTGTTTTCTAACTTTTTGATGTAACGTAGCATCTCAGTTTCACTGTGATACGAGTTAAATACTGGGTGGGTTAGAATCGCTGTTTCACGTTTTAATGCCGCAGGAATTGAGTCACTGCCTAATACACGCAACTCAGCGTCAAGTAATTCGATATCTAAGTCGTGATCTTCACCAAATAAAATAGCTAATATTGCGGCAAACTTAACGCGGTTAGTGGTTTCATCAAATGAAATACTGATTTGATTTTCAACGTCAGTACGAAAGTTAACACCTTTAGCTAAGGCACGCGCTACGATGTCAGCTTTTTTCTCGTTTGATAAATTAAACGTTAAAGTATCAAAAAATTGTCCGTGTAAAGGTGTTAAACCTTTAAGATTAGCGGCATGCGCTAAAATATCAGCAAAACGATGAATACGTTCAGCAATCACTTTTAAGCCTTTCGGACCATGGTAAACCGCATAAAATGCCGCCATGTTCGCGAGTAATACTTGTGCGGTACAAATGTTTGAGTTGGCTTTTTCGCGGCGAATATGTTGCTCGCGCGTTTGCATGGCCATACGCAATGCTGGGTTACCGCGAGTATCTTTTGATACCCCGATAATACGACCCGGCAATGAACGCTTGTATTTATCAGACGTTGTGAAGAATGCGGCGTGTGGTCCGCCATAGCCCATAGGAACCCCAAAACGTTGGCTTGAACCAATAACCGCATCTGCACCTAATTCACCCGGTGCTTTTAATAACACTAAGCTCATAATATCGGCGGCAACGGCAACAATACCTTTTTTCTCATGTACTTTAGCGATTAACTCACTGATATCAGTAACTTCACCCGTCGCACTTGGGTATTGTAATAAGGCACCAAATACGTCGTGCTCTACCACGTCAACCGCAGGTGCTACAACAATGTCAAAACCAAACATCTCGGCACGTTGTTTAACAACGTCGATAGTTTGTGGGTAAACATCACTTGCAACGAAGAAGGTATTTGATTTTTTATTTTTAGATACCCGTTTTGCTAATGCCATGGCTTCAGCAGCTGCTGTACCTTCATCAAGCAATGACGCTGATGCTAGGTCTAAACCGGTCAGGTCTAAACACATTTGTTGGTAGTTTAATAATGACTCTAAACGACCTTGAGCAATTTCTGGTTGGTATGGCGTGTAAGCCGTGTACCAGCCTGGATTTTCTAACACGTTACGTAAAATAACATTAGGCGTAAGTGTGCCGTAGTAACCTAAACCAATATAAGTCTCGTTGACTTTGTTTAAGCTAGCCACCGCTTTTAAGTCGGTTAACGCTTGTACTTCGGTTTTGCTTTCTTCAATCGCCGGTAAATCTGCTAAACGAATATCGCTTGGTACGATTTCATTGATCAAGGCATCAACAGATTCAGCACCGATATCGTGCAACATAGCTTGAGTTTGCTCGTCATTTGGACCAATGTGACGACGAATAAAATCTTGTCTTTGCTCTAATTCAGCTAAAGATAAAGAGTCATTATATTGAGTAGTCATAAAACAGCTTCACTTAGTATTTAAACGTAATATAAAAGAAAGCCCCGGTATTCAAGTGAATCTTCGAGGCTTAAAATTCTTTTCGTAAACAGTTTGTTATTTATACACAGGTTAATTGTTCCCGACTTAACCTAAGTACTTACATCCATGTAAGCAAGGCGCTAAAGTTATCAGTCTTATGAGCTTAGTGAACTAAGTGATTGAGACGAATAACAAAAGCAACGCAGTATAAAGACAAAATGTGCCCGAAAAATTAGCGATATCAATTATGTTTTAGGCAAAGCGGTCAAGTTGCAAACCGTTGGAGCTTACTGGTGTAAGTGACAAGGTGAGCAACGCCGACAATGCAAACTAAACTTAATTGACGAGGCTAAATTAGTCTTCGTCGATCGAGTTTGCATAACCTTCAGCATCAAGCAAGCTGTCTAGCTCGCCTTCATCTTCAATTTTTAACTTGAATAACCAACCGTCACCAAACGCGTCTGAGTTTACTAACTCAGGTGAGTCTTCTAGGTCTTCATTCACTTCAACAACTTCGCCCGTTACCGGTGCGTAGATGTCTGATGCTGCTTTTACTGATTCTGCTACGGCAACGTCGTCACCAGTACTTACGCTGTCACCAACTTCAGGTAATTCAACAAATACCATATCGCCTAAAAGGTCTTGTGCGTGCTCAGTAATACCGACAGTAACGATACCGTTACCTTCGTTACGTACCCATTCGTGTGATGTTGCATATCTTAGTTCTGAAGGAATGTTGCTCATAGTTTTGTTCCTAATCTTTATTTTTAAATTTTGTGTAAATTACTATAGTATAAAGCTATGCCTACGCTAATAACGTCATACTATAGCTTAAATTTTTAGCATTTTTAAGCACATTTTATCGCCAATTTATTGTAGCGAATGGGTTGTAAATTGCTTAAAAAACTTTTTCACCGTTACGTACAAAGCTCGGCTTAATCACTTGCACTTTAACTAATTTTTTACGCATTTCAACTTCTACTGTAGTGCCTAACTTTACGCTACGTGGTACGCGTGCCATGGCAATACTGTGCCCTAGCGTTGGAGAGAAAGTGCCTGAAGTAATAATGCCATCACCGTCTTCAGTGATCACTTTAAGACCGGTGCGTAATACGCCTTTTTCTGCCAGTACTAAACCGACTAATTTAGCTTGGTCGCCCGCTGCACGTTGTGCTGCTAATACTTCACGACCGTTAAAGTTACGATCTTCTGGTTCCCAGCTAATGGTCCACGCCATGTTAGCGGCTAATGGCGAAACGCTTTCGTCCATGTCTAAACCATAAAGGTTCATGCCCGCTTCTAAACGTAGGGTATCACGAGCACCTAAACCACAAGGTTTAACGCCGGCATCAAGCAAGTTTTGCCATAAATCAGCGGCTTGGTCAGCAGGTAAGGCAATTTCATAACCGTTTTCACCGGTATAACCTGTAGTAGCAATAAATAAGTCGCCAGTTTGAGCTGAGAAGAATGGCTTCATACCATCAACAGCGGCAATTTGTTCAGCCGTTAATAACGTCGCTACTTTAGCTTTGGCTTGTGGGCCTTGCACAGCGATCATGGCAAATTCAGGACGTTCAGTTACGGTGACGTCGAAAGCAGCTGATTGCTCAGCGATCCAAGCGAGATCTTTTTCACGTGTTGCTGAATTTACCACTAAGCGGTAATCTGTATCAGTGAAGAAATAAACGATTAAATCATCGATAACGCCGCCTTCATGATTACACATACCGGTATAGAGTGCTTTACCAGCAACGTCTAACTTGGCGACATCGTTGATCACTAAACGGCGTAAAAATGCTTGTGCATCAGTACCTTTAACATCAACGATGGTCATGTGTGAAACATCGAACATACCGGCATCTTTACGCACCGCGTGATGTTCTTCAATTTGAGAACCGTAGTTGATTGGCATTTCCCAGCCGTGGAAATCAACCATTTTAGCGCCAGCTTCTATGTGCTTAGCGTGTAATACTGTTTTATTTGTCATCGTACGTTTCACTCACGTTAGTTGTTTTATCTAAATTTTCAGCGCTAAAAGCAAGCACAGAGACTAAATCTAGGATAAAGACGGTAGATTTACAAAAAGTGAGCAAGATTATATCCCTCAGCAGCTGTTGATTCAACAGATAAGATGGCTATTTTAAAATTTAAACCCGACTAAAGAAACTATTCCAAATTAAATTTTCAAAAGTCTACCTTTTAAAAATTTAATTCCTTAAGTGTCGATAAAGGCAGCGATTGGCAAATTTAAATTTTATCTTGTCGGTAAATAATGACAGAAATGAATTTCTCAAGCTGCCAATTTAGTATCAACAGATTGAGAAAATATCGACCTTTCTTGACCTAATGGTCAATAAAAACAAGGTAAGAGTGCGATCATTGTGTTTTTTTGTTGGCTAAGTATTGTGACCGTGGTTTGGCTAATTCAGGTAATTGCCCCTTAAAACCCAACGCTTGATTTATCATTAAAGCTTTAGCCGGTTTAATTTTATTAAGTAACGACATACCAACACCACGAATTAATTTAACCGCGCTTTGCTGCGGAGCAAAAGCTTGTTTAATCGCTTCCATGGCGGCAATCATTTCTGCCGCTTCGCTTTTACGCCAACGGGCAAACTGCTGCAGCGATTTATCACTATACCAACCGTGATCATTGCCATTGCTTTGGGCTTGCGTACTTTTAAGTTTTACTTGTTCAACAAGGGTTTGTGCCAACGCGGCAGCATCAAGTAAACCTAAGTTCACTCCTTGCCCCGCTAACGGGTGTATTGTATGTGCGGCATCGCCAACCAGTACCATACGACTTTTCACAAACTCTTGGGCAAAACGCATAGTTAACGGGTAAGTAAAACGTTCACTGACTAGGGATATAGCACCCAACTTACCGTCACTTGCCGCGGTTATTTCTTTGGCAAAATCTTCGGCTGATAACGTGCTTAATCTTGTCGCTTCTTCAGGGCTTGTTGACCAAACAATAGAGCATAAATCGTCTTGGTATAATGGCAATAATGCTAAGGGTCCCGTTGCTAGAAATACTTGCCAAGCGGTATTTTGATGGCCTTGTTGGCATTTAACGGTCGCGACAATGGCATGATGATCATAATCACGAAAGGTTAACGGTACGTTCATTTGTTGGCGCACCCAAGAATTTGCCCCGTCAGCACCAACCACTAATTTTGCCACTAGCGGCATCGCTTGCTGGCCAGTTTCGCGATTAACTTCAAAGGTGGCGAATACTTCGTTATCACTGAGGTTTAATTGCTGTAGTTTATGCTCAGTAAAAAACTCAATGCCACTGTCTTGTGTTGCTTTGTGCCATAGCGCATTGCGAATTGCTTTGTTTTCAACAATAAAGCCTAATTGTTCGGGGCCATGCCCTACGGTTTTGTGGTTAACATCTTTTAAAGCAAAGTCTAATTGACCATAACCGGCTTTATCCCAAATATGCATGTCATGATAAGGCTGAGCGCGTTGAGCGATTATATCTTGCCAAACATTGAGGTTGTTAAACAGTTGCACACTGACGGCATTAATAGCACTCACCCGTACTTCGGGCTCATCAGTGAGTTCAGTTATCGGCGAGTTGTCAACAATCGCAACGCTTAGCTCACTTTGCTGACGGATCGCTAAGGCAAGCGTTAAGCCCACCATACCGCCACCAACAATTAACAGATCAAATTTTTGCATTATATTTCACATTTATTTGTTTAATTCTAATAGCCCGACGGGCTTTTTAGTTGTCGCACTTAGCTTATAACTGGCGGCTAAAAGCTGGCTGCTAATAACCCATGGTTTTCTTCACCAAGGCGTTTTTCAACATCGGCACATAATTCAATACTTTCAAGCCAATATTACGCCCTGCAACTAATAGCGGTAATTGGTTGGAAAACAAGGTCACTAATGAGTCGGTTAAGCTGATCACTTGTTGTTGGTCTTGCTGTCGAGCCTTGGCATATTGCATTAAATTAGCAAACGAGCCAATGTCTTGTTGGCTCTCTAAAGCATTTTTGATCACTTGAGTCATATCACTGACATCACGTAAACCTAAGTTAAAACCTTGTCCGGCAATCGGGTGTATGGTGTGTGAAGCGTTGCCAATTAAGGCCATGCGATGATAAACCTGCTCGCTCGCTTGCACTAATTTTAACGGATAAACCACCCGTTTGCCGACATGCGTTATCTTACCCAGCCAATGACCAAAAGCTTGCCCTAGCTGCTCAGCAAATTCATCATCTGACAAATTTATCATTTTTTGGGCTAACGCTGGCGTTAACGTCCATACCAATGAACAACGTCCTTGATGTTGTTGATTAGCATTTGGCGATAGCGGTAACATGGCAATTGGGCCAGTTTCGGTGAAACGCTCGTAAGCAATATTATTATGTTGATGAGCGGTAGCGACATTGGCAATTAATGCCGATTGTTGATAATCACGGCTGGTGGTCGCAATATTGGCAAACTTGCGACAAGGTGACTGCACACCATCACAAGCTAACAATAGCGCTGTGGTTAACTTAATTCCCGAACTTAACGCAATATTGACTTGCTCGCTTTGCCATTGCACATTTTCAATGCTGTCAGGAGTAAACCAAGTAATGTGTTTTTTTGTTGCTAAGGCTTTTAATAAAGCCGCACCAATAACCGACATTTCAGCGACATAACCTAGCGCGTCAACTTGTTGATGTTTTGCATATAATCGAGCTTTGCCATAATGACCACGGTCTGAAATATGAATATTTTGAATTGGCTCAGCGTATTGATACAAATACTGCCATGCTCCAACTTCAGTTAAATAAGCGGCACTACCATGTGATAAAGCTAATACCCGATCATCGAAGCTACGTGACGGATCAGTTAAGATCGGATTCGCTTCAATAATCGCTATTTTCAGTGCGGCTTGCTGCGAAGTAACTAAAGTGGATAAACTCAGTGCCATTAGTGCGCCCGATAAACCGCCGCCCGAAATAACCACATCAAAGTGCTTAGCCGTATTAGCAGTAACCTTGTCTTTATTTACGCTTGTGTTCATCGTTAACCTTTAATTTTTATACTGCTTTAGCGTTTTTTTGTTACTTTAGCCTTATTAACAACAGGCATAATTAACCCTAAGCTTATCTTTTGATCAGGTTTATCACTTTGTTTTTAATCAACTGATTTGTTTGCAATAAAAAACAGTTACTTCGACATCAGTGTTTCAATTTCTGCAATGGTTTTCGGTGCATTAACGGTTAAGTTTTCAAAGCCTGTAGGCGTTACTGCAATATTGTCTTCAATTCGTACGCCAATACCACGCCATTTTTCATCAACACTTTGATCGGTTAATGGGATATAAATACCCGGTTCAATGGTCATCACCATGCCCGTAGCAAAAGGTCGATGTTGTTCACGTTGCTGATTTGAGTGATAGTCACCGACATCATGCACATCGAGTCCTAGCCAGTGTCCTAAGCCATGAATAAAATACTTTTTGCAGGCTTTTTGTGCCAACAACTCACTTAGGTCACCGGTTAAAATACCTAAGTCATATAAGCCTTGGGTTAAAAAACCACCAACAAGACGGTTTAATTCTGCAAAGGTTTGCTGTGGTTTTATCGCCTCGATAGCAAGATTTTGACTGTCGAGCACGAGTTGATAAATTAACGCTTGTGGCTCAGTAAACTTACCACTGATTGGAAAAGTACGCGTAATATCGGCGGCATAGCCCGCCAATTCGCCGCCGGCATCAATAAGCAGTAAATCACCATTATTTAGCGCGTCATCATTATCGGTATAGTGCAAAATATTGGCGTTATCACCACCGGCAACAATAGTGCCATACGCTGGGTAACGGGCACCGTTGGAGGCAAATTCATGTAGTAGTTCTGCCTCAATTTGATATTCAAACTTACCGGCTTGGGTTTGCAACATTGCGCGTTGATGAGCAGCACCACTGATCACGTTAACTTGTCGCATAATATCAAGCTCTGCTGATGATTTGTGCAAACGCATTTCATCAATCAGTTCGCTACAATCAATTAAAGATTTTGGTGCTTTAACACCGCTGCGAGCAGACTTTCTAACTTGGCTCAACCAATTTAGCACTTGTTGTTGAAATTCAGTCAGTTCTGGTTGGCAAATCAATACTGCACTTTTGCCCGCAATTAATGGCAACAGTTGCTCATCGACTTCTGCTAAGTTAAAACAGCTATCAACTTGATAATCAATCACGGCTTGTTTTTGACCGACTCGTCGGCCATGCCAGATTTCTTGCAGTTGATCTTTCTCTCGAGAAAATAAAATACTTTGCGCAGACCTTGATTGCCCGTTTTTGACTAATGCCAAAATAGCATCGGGTTCATTAAAACCCGTTAAGTAGTAAAAATGCTTACTTTGGCAAAAGGGGTATTCGGTATCATTACTGCGGGTAACTTCTTTACCCGCCGAAATGAGCGCTATGCTGTTGGCTGGCATTTGCGCTATAAAATCGCTTCTGCGCTGACAAAATTCAGCAACAGGTAGTAGCGTGTTTTTGATCATAGTTACCAGCTCACTGTTTTTATAGTTGGTGGGTAGCTTAAAGATAAATAACTAAACGTTTTAGTCGCTAGTGCTAATGCAGCGTTGCCGAGTTATCTTTTAGCTCAGGTGCGGCACCTAATTCGGTAAAACAAAGTAAGGCAGAAATTCTGACGTATTCAGCAATTTCAAAATAGGCTTGCTCGGTGTCTTCATTTTCTTCGACTTCATCTGACAAATTGGCAATTTCACCAAAGTCGGTCAGTACTTCTTTGACATCTTCAGACAGTGTGGCATTTTTATTTTGTTGTAAACCAAAGCCTAAATTAAAACCTTGTACCCATTTACCTAGGGCATGGCCACGTTCAACAATTGAGTCGTCATCATCAGGTAGCATTAATTGAAAGCTATAAGAATCATCAAGAATTTTTTGCCAAATATCACTGTAAATATCTTTAACTAAGCTTTTAACGCTAGCAGGCAAGCCTTCGGCATTATTAAGCATGTCATTAACCATAGCGACATAATCGTTACTTTCAAACTCAAAACCTGCCGCAATTAAGCCAGTAAGCACACCATGAATTTCAGCAGCGTGCGCCTCAATACCTTCGCTAGTTAAAATTGCTTGTACAGAGGGAAAATCTAAAGTGGTGCTATCAGCCATAAAAATATCAATTCAATCGAGGTATATTGTTGACTATCTTAACATCGGCATAGCCTTGATTCCAGAAAAAAACCATAGAGATCACTTGCATAGTGTAACACTCACCGTTATAGTTCCCCCTTATGGGGTACTAAGTTTTGATTATTATTACTTTTCTTGGTATTACAGTCTGTAGTTTAGTATTTCGAGCTATTGTTTGAAAATACTAAAATAATGTTTTTGAGAATAACAACGCGATGAGCCAACACACAGTTACGATAAATGTTGCCAACAAACGATTAAAAATCGCTTGTCCTGCTGGCCATGAATCGGCTTTGTTGCAAGCAGCCGATGAAATTAATAAGCGCTTAGCTCTCGATGTGAAGAAAAGTCCTTCGGCAAAAACCCCTGAGCAAGCTTTGGTGATGATGTCGTTAAACCTTGCCAATGACTTGGTTAAAGCACGAGCTGAGTTAGAGCAAGAACGCGAAAAAATGCAAAGTAAAATTGAACTGCTACAAGCCACAATTGAACTGGCTGTTAATTCCCCTAAAAGCGCATAACTCACCCTCTCGGTATTATTCAATTTTCTAAAAATATGGTTTTTGTTTAAAGAAACTTCAATTTGTTCAAGCATTAAGCAGTCAGGTCTTACAAGTAATAAAAGACTTAATTCGGCTGACATTATTCGCTATAATAACTTCGTCTTCTGGGATGTTTGTTTGTGAACTATGTCCCTGAGCCGATAAGTTTTACCTAAGGAAGTTGATTATTAACTATTGTGCAAGCCCGGCTCGTATCGGGAAGCCTACGGTTAGCATGATATTTCCGCCCTGAACACCCGGTGTTCAGGACTATGTGAGCTGCGGCATTCTGGAAGACATTACTAATTTTTTATTGCTAACAAGCCTTCTGCTTAAAAATATCAATACTATTTCCGCACATCACTAGAAAAGCACCCAGTGTTCAGGACTATCTGAGCTGCGGCATTCTGGAAGACATTACTAATTTTTTATTGCTAACAAGCCTTCTGCTTAAAAATATCAATACTATTTCCGCACATCACTAGAAAAGCACCCGGTGTTCAGGACTATCTGAGCTGCGGCATTCTGGAAGACATTACTAATTTTTTATTGCTAACAAGCCTTCTGCTTAAAAATATCAATACTATTTCCGCACATCACTAGAAAAGCACCCGGTGTTCAGGACTATGTGAGCTGCGGCATTCTGGAAGACATTACTAATTTTTTATTGCTAACAAGCCTTCTGCTTAAAAATATCAATACTATTTCCGCACATCACTAGAAAAGCACCCAGTGTTCAGGACTATCTGAGCTGCGGCATTCTGGAAGACATTACTAATTTTTTATTGCTAACAAGCCTTCTGCTTAAAAATATCAATACTATTTCCGCACATCACTAGAAAAGCACCCGGTGTTCAGGACTATGTGAGCTGCGGCATTCTGGAAGACATTACTAATTTTTTATTGCTAACAAGCCTTCTGCTTAAAAATATCAATACTATTTCCGCACATCACTAGAAAAGCACCCAGTGTTCAGGACTATCTGAGCTGCGGCATTCTGGAAGACATTACTAATTTTTTATTGCTAACAAGCTTTCTGCTTAAAAATATCAATACTATTTCCGCACATCACTAGAAAAGCACCCGGTGTTCAAGATTATCTGAGCTGCGGCATTCTGGAAGACATTACTAACCCTGTGTCTGCTAGAAAAATATATAGATCTCATTTGCCGGTTAATAATATACTTAACAATATTGTTTTCTGTTCACTCTAAGCCGTAGTTATTTAATGCCCCCGCAAAATAAAACCCATACCAAGATAGCGATTTCAAAGCGAGACAGTCTGCAGCAAGTTAATCGTGCTGACCCTATCGGTATTTTTGATTCGGGTGTTGGCGGTTTATCTATTACGCAATGTATTCAACAGCAACTCCCTCATGAGAACTTACTTTATGTGGCGGATACCTTGAATGCCCCCTACGGTGAAAAGTCGACACAATTTATTCAACAGCGAGTTAACGAGATTGCTCAATGGTTTATTGAACGTAAAGTTAAAGCTATTGTTGTTGCTTGTAATACCGCGACCGTTAATGCCATAGATCAGTTACGTAAACACATTTCGATTCCGGTCATTGGCGTAGAGCCCGCGATAAAGCCAGCAGCAAACTTTAGTAAAAACAAGAAAGTCGCTATTCTGGTCACGAAAGCAACGGCAGAAAATCAGCGTTTTCTCACCTTAGTGGCGCAATATCGTAATAACAGTGAAGTCACGATTCAGCCCTGTCCAGGTTTAGTTGAGCTTATTGAGCAAGATAAAAAAAACTCTGTTGAATGCAAACTGATGTTGAGCGCTTATTTGCTGCCGCTTATAACCCAAGGTGTTGATACTATTGTCTTAGGTTGCACGCATTATCCGTTAGTCAAAAGCTTAATTAGTGAAATATGTGGTGACGGTGTACTCATTATGGAGACAGCACAACCCGTCACTGAGCAGTTGCAACGACAATTAGCATTACACCAGCTAATGAATAACAGTAATGACTTAGGTACAACAAGCTTTTATAGCTCTAAACATAGTGCACCACAGCAAGCGCTTTTCAGCCACATTTGGCAACGTCCATTACAATTAAAACACTATCCCTAAAAAATTTAGCGCCACAACATGAACAAAAAGTAATATTTTTTGAGATATAGGAATAAGTTTTGATATAGCTCAAAGACGTTTAGCCATCTAGGCGTAAAAAACTCTAGAAAAGCGATAGGTAAACAGTTAGAATATCGCCATTAAAGCAATTTTTGTTTTTCAATTAATTTTTACGAGGGTTTATGTCTACACACCTTTTTACTTCTGAGTCAGTATCAGAAGGACATCCGGATAAAATTGCCGATCAAATTTCTGATGCGGTTTTAGATGCTATTATTGCCAAAGATAAGCATGCACGTGTTGCTTGTGAAACCATGGTAAAAACTGGTGTTGCCATTATTTCAGGTGAAGTTACTACGTCTGCATGGGTAGATTTAGAAAGAATTACCCGTGATGTTATTTCAGAAATTGGCTACACCTCTTCTGATGTTGGCTTTGATGGTGAAACATGTGGCATCATGAATTTAATTGGCCAACAATCTCCAGAAATAGCTCAAGGTGTTGATCGCGTAAAGCCTGAAGATCAGGGCGCTGGTGACCAAGGTTTAATGTTTGGTTACGCCACCAATGAAACCGAAACTTTAATGCCTGCACCATTATACTATTCTCATCGTTTGGTTGAGCGTCAAGCTGAAGCACGTAAATCAGGTATTTTACCTTGGTTACGTCCTGATGCAAAAAGCCAAGTAACCTTTATCTATGAAGATAACAAGCCTGTCGCTATTGATACTGTTGTGCTTTCAACTCAGCATAATCCTGATATCAAACAAGAAGACTTACATGATGCGGTAATGGAAAACATTATTAAGCATGTTTTGCCTGCAGAGTTGTTAACTAAAGAGACAAAATACCATATTAATCCAACGGGTCGTTTCGTTATCGGTGGCCCAGTGGGCGATTGTGGCTTAACCGGTCGTAAGATTATTGTTGATACCTATGGCGGCATGGCTCGTCATGGTGGTGGGGCATTCTCAGGTAAAGATCCATCAAAAGTTGATCGCAGTGCGGCATACGCTGGTCGTTATGTTGCAAAAAATATTGTTGCGGCTGGTTTAGCTGATCGTTGTGAAATTCAAATTTCATACGCTATCGGCGTTGCTGAGCCTACTTCAATCTCTGTTGATGCCTTTGGCACTGGCAAAGTCTCTGAACAGCGTTTAGTTGAGCTTGTGCGTGAGCATTTTGACTTACGCCCATACGGCATCACTAAAATGTTAGATTTGCTGCACCCAATGTATAAACAAACGGCAGCTTACGGTCACTTTGGTCGCGAACCTTTCGAAATGACCGTCGGTGATGATACTTTCACAGCATTTAGTTGGGAAAAAACCGATAAAGCAGAAGCGCTACGTTTATCTGCTGGTATCTAATAAATATCGCCAAATAGCATTAATATTAAGCATAAAAAAACCGCTCATTGAGCGGTTTTTTTATAACAAATAATCGAGATAAAACAGCCTCATACCAAGTTTATTAAGTTTGTTCCCCCTCAGAAACTTAGTAAAACTGGTATTAATCTATATAAACATTCGCACTACATAGCCAACATCATATTTTCACTATCGGGTTTGATCACAAGTATATCACTAGAGATTTTATCAGTTAAAAACTGCGAACTATCGCCGAGCATTCTATTGAAGAAATGATCATGTTTACAATTACCAATAATTGTTAAACCGACATGAAGCTCATCAGCAGTTTGCGGTATATCATCATCAGGCATTGACTCATTTAGGTGAACAGTACCATTGATATTTGCGTGAGCAGCAACATACTTATTAATTGTTTTCATGTGTTGACGCTTCACCGAAACCCCTTCCCTAAAACCAGAGTCTGCATCATAGTTTATTGCGATAGAAGCTGACTCACCATAATAACAATCCAAGATATGTAATTCGGCTGACTTCAACGGTATTAACTGCTCGCTAGCATCCAAAATAGTATGATTCAATGCTTTATTGGTTTCAGTGTCATCATCAATATCCAAACAGGCAAGAATTTTATATTCAGGTAATTGTGCATTATTTTTTACCAGCCAAACCGGTAACTCGCAATGTCGAGTTAAGTAACGCTCAACTGATAAAGTGAACAAATCAAGGAGATGGTTTTCTTTATGAAAAAGCCTCATCACTAAAGATATTTTATTAGCGTTAATAATTGCAGCGATAGATGTTACCGCTGGCGCTTGCCATGAAATGATAATGTCTAAATCTAGGTCTTCATCAGTCAAGCGATTAAACTTTTCACAAATCAATTGCTGTTGCTGTAAAACAAATAGTGATAAGTCATCTGGCAAGCCACTATCAAATTTTTTGTCATGCACTTCTTTATAAAAAGACCTAAATACCGTTATTTTAACATGGTTCTGTTTGGCTACATCAACCGCACGTTGTAAAACAAAGTTATTAGTATCACTTGAGCTTTCAATCACCAATATATGCTTAAAAATACTATTCATCGCTATCTTCCTTAAAGGTGTCTGCATTTTATCGTTACTATCTATAGAAGCGAAAAACCAGCTCTATATGCGACATTTAATTTTCTAGCGTTGGAGTTATACCAAGTTTATTAAGTTTGTTCCCACTCAGAAACTTAGTAAAATTGGTATTATGACTTGCTCACGTAACATTAGCGTACTTGACGGATGTGGGAAATAGCGAAGTATTAATGAAGGGTTAGTGTGTGGCTTAGCCATGCTTTGGCTAATTGGGCATTTCTTTCAACTGTTTTTTTAGAGATCTCAAACAGGTCAGCTATTTCTTGAGTTTTTAAGCCAGCAAAAAACTGCAAATGTAATATATCAGCCTTGCGTTGATCAAACATGGCCAAAGAACTAAGTGCTTCGTCTAACTCAATCATATCGTCAGAGAAGTAGCTGGGTTGTTGATGCTCATGGAGGGTTAGCAACTTAGCACCATCGCCTCGTTTGGTTGCTTTTTTCATTTTGGCATAATCAACAAGAATTCTACGCATAATACGGCTAGCTAAGTTGAAGAAATGAATACGGTCATGATAATTCACTTTCACATGCATAAGCTCAAGAAAAGCTTCATTTACTAATGCTGTGGCTTGTAATGTATGGCCTCTACCCTCTTTACTCATTTGCTTTGCTGCTAAACGATGCAATTCATGACTGACAAACTCACTTACTTTATCCAAAGCATGTTTCTCACCTGCTTGCCAATCTCTTAGCAAACGAGTGATTTCAGCTGAATTATCTCTATTCATAAACTTTCACAATCATGTTTTTCGTCTAGTATTTAACCAGTATACCGTAATTTCAATTTTTCGCCGGCGCATAACAAAAGACATAGCAAAAGATAAATGAAAATACAGGGATAAATTAAGGTTATGGATAAAATAACATGGCGTTTAATAGAGGATATTTTCAATCAAGCTATCAAGCTGCCTAAAGCACAACAATCAGCCTATATTACGCAAGCGTGTGGTACAGATACCGAGCTATTTCATAAAGTAAAATCACTATTAGATAATCAAAACAACGCCACCAAAATTTATGATGTGATCTCGAAAACCGCGGCTAATTTTTTTACGTTACAAGAGAGCCTCATTGGCCAAAACATTGGCAATTATCGCGTCATTAAATCTTTAGCTAAAGGTGGTATGGGCAGCGTGTTTTTAGCTGAGCGTGCCGACCAACAGTATCAACAACAAGTAGCTATCAAACTTATTAATACACAACTTGCCGACAAACAAACCCAAAACGCTTTTCGCACCGAACGGCAGATACTGGCTAATTTACAGCATGCAAACATTTCTCGGTTGTTAGATGGCGGTACTTTAGATAATAATATGCCTTATTTGGTGATGGAATACGTTAAAGGCGAGCCCATCAATAGCTATTGCCATAACAACAATTTGTCATTAAAAGCACGACTAACACTATTTAAAAAAGTTTGCCACGTCGTGCAATATGCACATCAAAACCTTATCATTCACTGTGATTTAAAACCTTCAAATATATTAATTACAGCAACTGGCGAGGTGAAGTTACTCGACTTTGGTATTTCGAAATTAATTGTTCAACAAAGTAGCGGTGATAACGAAGAAAACCCCTTACCCACCCACGCTTATAGCTTAGCTTATTCAAGCCCTGAACAAATAAGGTGTGAGCCAGTGTCGATCATGGCTGACATTTACGCTTTAGGTGTTGTACTTTTTGAAATGCTTACTCAGCAAAGACCTTTCGATTTAAATAATAAAAATCTTACCGAGTCAAAAAATTTGCTTATGAATGTCGAGCCTTTGCTCGCCAGTGTGGCCCTAAAAGCGGCATCAACAGCCGATTCGACAAACAAAATAACAGCAAGCCAACTCTGCGGGGATATTGATGCGATTATCAACAAGGCCTTAGAAAAATCAGCCACTTTAAGGTATCAATCTGCAAGCCAATTTGCTGATGATATTAATAATTTTCTTAACTGCCAACTCGTTACCGCAAGAGTTAGTCCACGGTCATTAAAGTTAGTAAAACTATTTAAGCGCAATAAAACCATTAGCCTAACTTCTTTATTACTTTTTAGCGCTATTGTTAGCTTTAGCACAACCTTATGGCTACAGTCGATTCAGTTAACCAAAGAGCGAGATCGCTCAGCACTTACCTTATCATTCTTTACTGATATGTTTAACGAATTAGATCCCAACAAAGAAAAGGGCCAAAACGTACTTGTTAGAGAGGTGTTAGACAAAACCAGTACAGCGCTTAACAATACGGAACATTCATTGAAGCAGCATCCAGACTCTGAAGCGATTATTCGCAGTGTGATCGGTAATATCTATTTAGAGTTAGGCATGCTCTTACCTGCCGAACAACACTTACATGGCGCTATGTCGTTATTTCAGCAACAAGCATTAACGCATTCGCCAGCCTATTTAAACTTGCTAATACAGCTTACTCGTTTGTACGCAGTACAGTTTGAGCACAAAAAATCACTGACGATTATTTATCAGTCGCTAGCACTTAGTAAAGAACTATATGGTGATAATGCGCCGCACACATTGGGTATCATGAGTAACCTCGCTGGGTATTTAAACATGCAAGGCGATCATCACGCCGCAAAAACCTTATTTGAAGAAGTTTACCTAGAACGTTTAAAAACGCTGGGCGAAGAGCATATTGATACTATCGCCACCCTGAAAAACATCGGGATTGTTTATCACTGGTTAGGAGAGTATGACAAAGCCAATGAATATTATCGCAATGCCTATCACTTATTGGTTAAAACCAAAGGCGAAAAACACCCGGCAAGTTTTAGCATCTTGAGTCTTATTGGTTCGGTATTACAAACCATGGGACAATACCAACAAGCCTTACCTATTATTAAACAACATATTGAAATAGCGACAGTTGTTTTAGGCGAAAATCACCATGAAGTACTACGTTCTATGCACAACTTAGCTGATGTCTATAAGGGCTTAGGTCAATTAACACCTGCAGAGACTTTATTCAGAAAGGTATTGAAAAAGCGTCAAGAACACTTGGGCAGCACCCATATTGAAACACTGCAAACACAAAAAAAACTGGCTAAATTACTCAATAAAACCGGAGGAGCAAGCAAGCTTGAAGAAGCATTAGCGTTAGCATTAAGTACCGTTAATACGAATACAAACAAGCTCGGTGAAGCGCATCCTGATACGCTCAGTTCTTTACAAACACTCGCTAATGTTTATCTTTCTCAGCAACAGCATGATAAGGCAAGAAAGCTATATCTGAAAATTTTGGCAATAAGAGATAATAGCAATGAATACCAAAACCATCCAAGCTCGATTACTATTTATCTTAACCTCGCGAGTATTGATATTAACAATAATAAAATAACCTCAGCTGAAAAAATGTTTAAGCAAGCGATCTTAATTGCAGAAAAACACCCAAAATTGCATCAACAAGATATCAAGCAGAGTGCTTTAAAATTTATTGAATATTATCGAAGCCAGAATAACGAGACAAAAGTACAAGACTTTCAAATTCATCTAATTTGAACTTAACTCCGATAACAATCAGCTATTGATATTAAGGCCTGTTTTTAAACAAACCATAACTTAAATTAAATAAATGCTAATTGCTATAACAATAGCTAAGCTTTGTTTAAATACCCTGCTATGACGCCATTTGAGGGCAAAGCATAACAACTAAAACCCTATTCAATAACCAAACTGATACAGATAAAATCTTAAGTAATAAAAAACAAATCATTAAATTTTGTAAGAAAAACTGAGTTCGGTGGTCTATTAAATTAGTTTTTATCAATTATTAATATTTCAAGGAACTTTTATGGCTCAACCATTATCGTCGGATGTAGAAAATCGTTTGCAGTGGTCATTACTATCACTGCGACTAGGTGTTTTTGTTGTTATGTTCATGTGGACACTGGACAAATTTGTTAATCCTGGTCACGGCACACGCATTTTTGAAAAATTCTATGGTTTAGGTGGTTCAAGTGAAACCATTATCTACGTATTAGGTGCATTACAACTGGTATTAGTTTTCGCATTTCTCTTTGGTTTTAAAAAGCGTATCTCATACGGTCTTATCTTTTTAATACACGGTGGTTCAACATTATCAGCTTACGCACAATATTTAGATGGCTTTAAGCATTTGTTATTTTTTGCTGCATGGCCAATGTGGGCAGCATGTTTTGCCCTATACTTATTACGTGATCAAGATACTAAGTTCACTATAGATAAGTAATATATAAAAATGGATTAGCGGGCTTTTAATACCACTGAAAAGGCCTGTTAACTCCTTATTTCATTAGTAAAACTCGACGTATACACTCTCAACAGCTAGCATTAGATGGTAAATAAAGCAGGATAAGTCATTGCTGACATCACATTCACAGCATTAAAGCTAAAAATAACCTCCCCTCACCAGCTTATCTAGCGAAAAATAATAGCAACAGATCTCAGTGAAAATAATAACGCCTAACAGTTATAATATAAGCCGTTGACAAAATAATGTAATATTTTTCTTTAAACAATTGAATTCTCGATGAGTTGCCCTTATTTACAATCTATATTAAGAGCAATAGCCGGTAAGTAATTTAAAAAATATTACGGCTAACCTTATCAATTGTATTATTGCTAACCCAACAACCTCAAATGATCACTATGGAAACTTTTTATGCGTAATCCTCGTATTTATCAAGCACAGGCATTTGAAGTCGGTCAAACGCAAGCATTAAACGATGATGCTTTTGGCCATACCGTACGAGTATTACGCCTTAAAGATGGTGACGACATCACTTTATTTAATGGTATAGCAGAGCAGCAAAGCTATTACGAATACCAAGCAAAACTTTGTAATGTCGGTAAAAAACGTGCTGATATTGAAATTATTGCAAAAAATAAAGTCGAGAATGAATCACCGCTTAATATTCATTTAGGCCAAGGTATTTCACGCGGTGAACGTATGGACTTTACCTTACAAAAATCAGTTGAGTTGGGTGTGAATACTATCACCCCTATTTTTACTGAACGCTGTGGTGTAAAGCTTACCGGTGAGCGTTTAGAGAAAAAGCATGAGCAATGGCAAAAAATAGTCATCAGTGCTTGTGAACAAAGTGGTCGATGTGCGGTCCCTATTGTAGCAGCACCGATTTATCTCGATGATTGGTTACAGCAAGACAGTTCAGCTTTAAAGTTAAATTTACATCCCCGAGCTCAGCATTCAATTATGAGTCTGCCGATTGAGAACAATCGTGTACGCTTGCTGATAGGTCCTGAGGGTGGTTTAAGTGACGATGAAATTGCCAATGCTAATAGCGCAGGCTTTCACGATGTATTACTTGGACCTCGTGTACTAAGAACAGAAACAGCGGCTTTAACAGCAATCACCGCCTTGCAATGTCGCTACGGTGACTTAACCTAGCTTCAAGGCATAAAGCACTTATCAAAACATTAAGACAATTAGGAAAAAATATGAGCATAAAAATTGGCGTTGTAATGGACCCTATTTCCGAGGTCAAAGTAAAAAAAGACTCTTCAATGGCAATGATGCTTGAAGCGCAAGCGCGTGGTTATGAAATTTATTACATGGAGATGCAAGATCTCTATTTAGAACAAGGTGTCTGTCGAGCAACTGCCGCGAAAGTAAAAGTATTTGATGACCCACAACATTGGTATGAACTCGATGCACGTGAAGATATCAATGTCGCTGATTTAGATGCGGTATTAATGCGTAAAGATCCGCCATTTGATACTGAGTTTATTTATGCCACATATATGCTAGAACGAGCAGAAGTTGCGGGAACGCTCATTGTTAACAAACCACAAAGTTTACGTGATTGTAATGAAAAATTATTTACTGCTTGGTTTCCAGAATTAACGCCAAAAACGTTAGTCACACGCAACAATCAGAAAATTAGAGAGTTTCATAAAGAAAACAAAGATATTATTATTAAACCATTAGATGGTATGGGCGGTTCGTCTATTTTCCGTATTGGTGAAAATGATCCTAATGTGGGGGTTATTCTTGAAACTTTAACCGCTCATTCAACACAATATGCTATGGTTCAAGAGTACATGCCTGAAATTGTTGACGGTGATAAGCGTATTTTAATCGTCAATGGTGAACCAATGCCATATTGCTTAGCCCGTATTCCTGCCCAAGGAGAAACTCGTGGTAATTTAGCGGCTGGTGGTCGCGGTGAAGCTCGTCCATTAAGTGCTAGCGATAAACTCATTGCTGAAACGATAGCGCCAGAATTGAAAAAACGTGGTTTATACTTTGTTGGTTTAGATGTCATCGGCGATAAAGTCACTGAAATCAATGTCACTAGCCCAACCTGTATTCGCGAAATTGAAGCAGCATACCCGATAAATATTAGCGGTAAATTAATGGATGCCATTGAGCAAAACATTAAAAAACGCTAAATCTGATATTAATATTGACGCTAAAGATGAGCTTCTTTAGCCTATTTCCCTTTGATTATTGAGGTATATTTATGGATAGTTTTGAAAATCAACTCTTGATTGCTATGCCCAGTTTAGACGACTCCTACTTTAATAAAACTGTCACCTATATCTGTGAGCATAACGCTGAAGGTGCGATGGGATTAATTATTAATTTACCTATCGACATCACGTTAAATGAATTACTGATACAAATTGACCAAGCCAAAGAAGACACCCCAGAGCTTGCTCAACAAGTATTAACCGGTGGACCGGTATCACAAGATAGAGGCTTTGTGTTACATAGCACACAATCTGGCTGGAGTAGTTCGTTGGCCTTAAGCAGTGATGTAATGATCACAACATCAAAAGATATTTTAATGGCACTCGGTACAGAAGATGCACCTGAAAAATATATGGTCACGCTTGGCTATGCCGGTTGGGGGCCAGGCCAATTAGAGGAAGAAATCAAAGCTAATTCTTGGTTATTAACCCCTGCAGATGACACCATTATTTTTGATACGCCCATCGAACAACGGTGGAAAAAAGCCACTGAAAAGTTAGGTATTAATATTGCTCATCTCTCCAGTGAAATAGGACATGCATAATGGTAAGTAAAGCAGCTATCGGGCAGCGAACAATCATAGGTTTTGATTTTGGTAAAAAGTATATTGGTGTCGCCATTGGTCAAGAATTAACCGGCTCAGCCTCTCCTTTAGGCTCAATAAAAGCACGTGATGGTATTCCTGATTGGGATGGCATGACTAAATTTATCAATGAATGGCAGCCTGACTTTATTGTGGTGGGTTTACCTCTCAACATGGACGGTAGTGAGCAACAACTTACCCGCGATGCAAAAAAATTCGGTAATCGCGTTGCTGGCCGATTTGGCATTAAAGTAGAGTTTCAAGATGAGCGCTTAACCACAGCAACAGCCAAAGAAGTTTTATTTGCTGAAGGTGGTTATCGTAACCTTAAAAAAGACAATATTGACGCGGCATCTGCAAAATTAATTATAGAAAGTTACTTTGAAAATCAATATTAAGCATTTGAACGGTTATTACCCGACACTCTTAGCAACTTTTCCTTTAATTCACCTGACATTTCTTACTCAGAAAGAGCTCTTTAATGGCGATTATTGCACTTATTAGCCCATTGATTATTATTGGCTTTATCGGTTTCTTACTGGCAAAGAATGCTTGGTTTGACAAAGCTCAAATTGATACGTTAACTAAATTCACTTTCAACCTAGCCATTCCGGCATTTTTATTTCAACAGCTGGCGAACGCCGATTTAAGCACAATAAATTTAAACATTTATGCCGCCTTTTATTTACCTGCGTTATTGGTTTATGGCTGTGCTTGGGCGTTAAATTATTATTTTCATCAACATTTACAACATGACCTTCCTGCATCGGCTGTTTACGCCTTAGGGGCAAGTTATTCAAATAATGTCATTGTTGGTATGCCGGTGGCTTTAATGGTTTTAGGTGAGCAGGTGCTGCCGACCGTATTTCTTGTTATCAGCTTGCACAGTGCCTTGCTATTTGGTGCAACCAGTATTTTAGCAGTTAATATTAAACAATTTAACTGGCGAGTATTTCTCAAACAAACCTTTTACAATCCGTTATTAATTGCGATAACCAGCGGATTTTTAGTTAATTTAATGGCGCTAAAATTACCAAACATAATCAATGACAGTTTATTACTTTTAGGTAAACCCGCCATCACCCTCGCCTTATTTTTGCTTGGCGCCTCTCTGGCTTTTTATAAAATTCGTAGTGAAATAAAATTCATACTTTCTGCCAGCATATTAAAACTCGTACTTTTACCGAGCTTAATACTATTAGCAAGTCATTATATCTTTCATTTTTCAGTGATAATAACCATGACCTTGGTTATCTTAAGTGCAAGTCCTACAGGGGTAAATGCTTACTTAGTTGCTAAGCAACAAGCAAAACATCAAGAAACAATTGCCGGAACCGTAGTAACCACGACTTTACTTTCTATTATTACATTACCTTTATGGTTGTGGGGCTTATCAAGTATCTTCACGCCATAGCTAAGCCATGCCCATAGCGAGTAACTCGTTTAGTCATATCGGACTAAAATGGATTTAGGCTATAACCTTTACTGTTTAAAACAGCATGAGCGGTCATTGCTGACAAAGCCATTTTAACGCCTGGCTCTAGTAATTCATGCTCGATATCGTAATATGCCGCTGATTGCCCACATAAATAAACCTGTACTTGGTTTTTCATCAAATCTTGCAAAAGTGCACTATTAGCGTTAGTTTTTTTAAATTTCTCTTGGTACAGCGAAGCTTTTAATAAATCAAATCCGGCTTTACCGTGTACCACTAAGGCTAAGTGAATATTTTCTGCCGGGACACCATTAGCCACATGCATATTAATAAAGCGAGCTAGGGTTTCAATTTTTCGATTAACCTCACCAACTTTACCTTGTTCACTGACATCAAAAGCGACTTTAAATAGCGCACTTTTATCAAAGTTAAGGTCTTGTTGAACTTTCGCATGCTTCCCATAATTTTTGATAACCGAGCCAGCAGCAAACTGCTCAGCCCCAGCCAATGCGATATTACTTGTGGTCATGACTAAAACCATCAGAGATAAACGTATGAGTGATATCATTACAATGCCCTTTCTTTATAGTGTTGTTAGTTAAGGTGATTGTTAGTTACAGAGAAAACAAGCATACCGAAATTAGCATGCTTGCTTAGCTAACATCAGCAAAATAATCAGTACGCTTTTGGCTCTAAACCATCAATGGTGACACCGGACAATGAGCCTGTCCCCCCTTGTTCATTACTGCGCAGTTTAATCATTAAGCGTAAATCATTAGGTGAATCAGCATGATGTAAAGCGTCAGCATAATTAATAAGCCCTTGTTGGTAGAGATTAAATAAAGCTTGATCAAAAGTTTGCATACCTTGTTCGGTAGACTTTTCCATCACCTCTTTAATACTGCCAACATCGCCTTTTTTAATTAGCTCGGCGATATAGGGTGAGTTCAACAAAATTTCAATCGCCGCTACACGGCTATTGCCGTCACGAGTTGGAATTAATTGTTGAGCGACAATACCGCGCAAGTTCAGCGCTAAATCAAAGAGTAATTTTCCATGCTGCTCAGCTGGTACTAAATGCATAATACGATCAATCGCTTGGTTAGCATTATTCGCATGTAAAGTGGCAATACATAAGTGCCCTGTTTCAGCAAAGCTTAAGGCATGTTCCATGGTCTCTTGGTTACGAATTTCACCAATCAAGATGACATCAGGCGCTTGGCGTAATGAGCTTTTGAGTGCAGCATCAAAACTTTCAGTGTCTAGCCCTACCTCACGCTGTGTCACCATACACTTACCATGCTCATGAACAAATTCAACCGGATCTTCGATGGTTAAAATATGACCTCGAGAGTTTTTATTGCGATAACCAATTAACGCGGCCATTGACGTTGACTTACCGGTACCGGTACCACCAACAAATAACACTAAGCCACGTTTTGACATCACGACATCTTTTAGCACGGAAGGCAAGCCAAGATCATCCGCTTCCGGTATTTCAGTGACAATGCGACGAATAACCATACCCGCCATATCACGCTGCCAAAATGCCGAAACACGAAATCGGCCAATACCATCAATTGAAATGGCAAAGTTACATTCTTTGTCTTCATCAAACTCACGTTGCTGTTTTTCTGACATCGCATTATGAACTAAACCTAATGCTTCAGCCGACGTAAGAATCTTGTCATCAATGGCAACAAGTTCACCATTAATTTTTGCACTAACCGCTAACTTGGCCGTAACAAACATATCCGATGCTTCATGTTGCACCATTTTTTGTAATAAATCATGAAAAATCATCTGGTTACCCTTTAACTTAAGTCGAAACTAGCTGAAACTAGTAACCCATAAATTGGCTTTTATCCTGTGCTTTTTCCATCGCATCATGCTTGGTGATAATGCCGCGGTTAACTAAATTTTGTAAACATTGATCCATTGTTTGCATGCCATGCGACATACCGGTTTGAATAGCAGAATACATTTGGGCAATTTTATCTTCACGGATCAGATTTCGAATAGCAGGTACGCCCATCATAATTTCATGAGCTGCTACGCGCCCACCGCCGACTTTTTTGATCAAAGTTTGTGAGATAACGGCACGTAAAGACTCTGAAAGCATTGAGCGCACCATTGCTTTTTCTTCACCTGGGAAAACGTCAATAATACGGTCAATCGTTTTGGGTGCAGAAGTGGTATGCAAGGTACCAAAAACTAAGTGACCCGTTTCCGCCGCAGTCATGGCTAAACGAATAGTTTCAAGATCTCGCATTTCACCAACCAGAATAACATCAGGGTCTTCACGTAAAGCCGAACGTAATGCTGCACTAAAGCTCAAGGTATCGCGATGAACTTCACGTTGGTTAATCAGGCAAGAATGATTTTCATGCACAAATTCAATCGGATCTTCTATGGTTAAAATATGATCATGTTTATTTTTATTAATATGATCAACCATAGCAGCAAGTGTGGTTGATTTACCCGAGCCGGTAGGTCCAGTAACCAGCACTAGGCCACGAGGCAATGCTGATATATCACGAAAAATATCTGGGCAACCTAAATCATCCAATGATAAAATTTTGCTTGGGATAGTACGAAAGACCGCCGCAGGTCCACGATTTTGGTTAAAAGCATTCACCCTGAAACGGGCTAAATTTGGCACTTCAAAAGAGAAATCGACTTCTAACTTTTCTTCATACTCTTTTCGTTGACGGTCATTCATAATATCATAGACCAAAGCGTTAACATCTTTTTCGTCAAATGCAGGTATATTAAGTTTACGTACATCACCATCGACTCGTATAGATGGTGGAGTTCCAGTTGATAAATGTAAATCTGACGCATTGTTTTCTACGCTAAATGCGAGTAATTCGGTAATATCCATACAAACCTCTTAATCGAGTTAATAATTGATCTAACAACTGAATAAGTTATTGAGAACTGAAATAAATAATATGATTGCTATTAAAGATAATATTGCCCAAGTTAAACTGCAAATTTCTTCTGCTTGTCAACATGCTCACCGCAAACCTGATGAAGTTACTTTACTTGCAGTGAGTAAAACTAAACCTGTTGAAATGCTTGAGCAAGCTTACCAAGCTGGGCAACGAAACTTTGGCGAAAGCTATGTACAAGAAGCCATTGATAAAATAACCGCTTTGCAGAACAAGTCTGATATAACTTGGCATTTTATCGGGCCAATTCAAACCAATAAAACCAAATTAATTGCCAATCACTTTTCTTGGGTACATAGCATAGATAGAATCAAAGTTGCCAAACGTCTTAACGAGCATAGGTCAAATCAAGATACTCCGCTAAACATATGTTTACAAGTGAATATTAGTGGTGAAATAACTAAATCTGGCGTTTTACCTCAAGAGCTTCCAGCCTTGCTTGAAGCCATCGAAACTTGTGAAAACTTATGCTTACGTGGTTTAATGGCTATTCCAGAAAAGAACGCCTCTGCGGCGAGTTTTATACAAATGCAACAGCTATTTCTAACACTTAAAACGCGATACCCTACCATGGACACATTATCCATGGGCATGTCAGCTGACATGCAGCATGCTATCAATGCTGGCTCAACACTGGTACGCATTGGCTCTGCCATATTTGGTGCTAGAAACTAATCACTTAAACGAAGCTTACAGATCAGCCTAGATAATAAAATACTGTAGCAGGCTAAGACAAAGGTAGTCTTTCACTCGTAGTAACTGCAGTTTACAATTTACAATACGTAATTCGATACATAGCACGCTCGCAAATATCGGATCAGTCAGACTTGATAGGAAAATTATGAAAACAATTGCATTTATCGGCGCAGGCAATATGAACGGCGCAATTATTTCCGGCCTAGTACATGGCGGTTTTATTCCCGAGAACATTATGGTGTCAAATCCATCAGCGCCAAAACGTGAAGCTTTACAAGCAGCACATGGTATTTTGCAAACACAATGCAATATTGAAGCAGCAAAATTTGCTGATGTTATTGTATTAGGTGTAAAACCACACTTTATTGGCGATGTGTGTCAACAATTAGGTGAAAATTTAGATCTTACTGGTAAATGCTTTATTTCAGTTGCCGCAGGATGCACTATCAAGCAAATAGAACAGGCACTCAATCAACCTTGCACTGTGATCAGAACCATGCCAAATACACCGTCACAGCTCGGTTTTGGTGTTACGGGGATATATGCTAACGAGCTGATCAATGATAAAGAAAAAGCATTTACCACCGCACTTATGGAGTCAGTTGGTATCATAAAATGGTTAGAGTCAGAACAACAAATTGACCATATCATTGCTGTATCAGGCTCGGGCCCGGCTTATTTTTTCTTGTTTATGGAAGCGATGGAAAAACAAGCCAAAGCTTATGGTTTTAGTGAACAAGACAGCCGTGAGCTAGTCCAGCAAACCGCCCTAGGCGCAGCTAAGATGGTGACAGAAAATAAATTATCTATCAGCAAGTTGCGTGAGAACGTTTGCTCAAAAGGTGGTACAACCCAAGCAGCAATTAGTGCCTTTAGTGAAGGCGGCTTAGAGCAACTTGTCACTAAGGCAATGGATACCGCATTGAATCGTGCTAAAGAAATGGCACAAAAGGCTTAATAGTATTATTATTCCTTGCGTAATAACCTCAGCAACCTGAACTCGGGGTAAGTAAATTGCTAGGTATAACGATTACATGACGGTTAAATTCATTCTCATAATTTTGGAGTTTTAGATGGAAGCAATTAATTACTTGCTTAAATTTGCTTTTGACGCAGTACTGATGATTTTAGTGCTACGAGTATGGTTACAACTAGTGCGCGCTGATTTTTATAACCCATTTAGTCAGTTTATTGTTAAAGTGAGTAATCCCTTGGTTATCCCATTGCGTCGCATCATTCCGGGTTTAGGTGGTGTCGACTTAGCCACCATTGTTTTAGCCTATGTTGTTGCCACCCTAACCTTTATTATCATTCCACTGCTTAATGGTGGCCCAATAGATATTATTTCTGCTTTGTATTTGGGCTTAATTTACCTTATCAAACAAACTGGCGTATTACTGTTTATTGTCATGTTAGTGATGGCATTAATGAGCTGGGTAGTGCAAGGTTACAACCCAACGCAAATGATTTTTCATCAACTTACCGCTCCGGTATTAACCCCTATTAGACGTATTATCCCAAGTATAGGTGGCCTTGATTTATCGGTACTTATCGCCTTTTTATTATTGAATGTGCTTAATATTCTCTTCCGCGGATGGGTGCCTTACTGGGCAATGTTGTAGTTGTTATTTAATCGTATATACTTAACACAAACGGCTTAATAATTAAGGTCATAAACATGAAAAATATCATCACTAAGCTAGTAATGTTTGCGATATTGTCTATCGCATTTGCCACAGCAAGTAACGCTGAAAACATGAAAAAAATGAACGATATTAACGTTCATTATATTGCTTTAAGTTCGACGTTTTTGACGCCTGAAATTGCTAAGGCTTATGGCATTGAACGTAGTCGTTATAAAGGTCTTATCAATATTTCAGTATTAGATAATACCCAGCAGGATAATCCCGCTAAAACGGTTATTATCAATGGTAAAGCCCGTAATGATGTTGGTCAAATAAAATCACTTGAGTTCACTGAAGTTGTTGAAGGTGATGCGGTTTATTACCTTGCCCAAGTGAATTACACTAATGAAGAAACGATTTATTTCGACATTAATATTACCGATAAAGGGCAACAACATAACTTAAAGTTTTCGCAAAAGTTTTATGTTGATTAGCATACTAAGTTGAATAATACACTTCATATAAACGGCACTATAAATACTTTAGGTAAGTTATAGTGCCTTTTTTTTGCCTATTTTTAGCAACTATATTTAGTACCAAAGGCGCTGCTTAGCCCCTATTTTCACCTCAAATATATTACGCCGCTTTAGCGCTAATAGCGTGATAAAACTTTGCACCAAAGCTATTCACTAATAACCCAACCATCACAATAATACCGAAGATCTGCTGCGTTGACATCCTCTCTTCAAGCAATAATGACAAAATTAACGCCCGAGATAAAAATAATAACTATACCTAAAATTGTAGCTTTTAACGACATATGGCCTCTGAGTTCTTCGTAATTTAAGGCTTTACGCTCCCTCTTTGTTGCAGATTAAGGTATTATGCGCGCCATTGTTATAATTAATTTATTTTTGCGCCTATATAAACGTATTACCATGCTTCGCGGTGCATTTAATCAAGATATTCTAAAAGGTATTTTTCATGACCACTATCGTATTGGCAACCGGCAATCAAGGTAAAGTTAAAGAACTGGCCAGTTTATTAGCTGCACAGCATATTGAGATCAAACCACAAAGTGAATTCAATGTACCTGAGGTTGCAGAAACGGGTACTACCTTCGTTGAAAACGCCATAATCAAAGCTCGTCATGCCGCCAAAATTACCGGCATGCCAGCTATCGCTGATGATTCAGGTTTAGAGGTTGATGCACTCAATGGTGTTCCAGGTGTTTACTCTGCACGTTATGCCGGTGAAAATGCTAGCGATGAAGATAATACCAATAAATTATTAACCGCATTAGAAAATGTTGCCGATGAAAATCGCACAGCACGTTTTCATTGTGTATTGGTTTATATGCGTCATGAGACTGATCCAACACCGTTAATTTGTCACGGTGTATGGCAAGGCAGCATTTGTCGTGAAAAACAAGGTCAACAAGGCTTTGGCTACGATCCTATTTTTTGGCAAGCTGAACATCAGATGACCTCAGCACAATTACCTAGAGCATTAAAAAACCAACTCAGCCATCGTGGTCAGGCATTGCAACAATTAGTGCCACTACTGAGTAAAGAGCTTGCTAAAAACCTGATTGAAGAAAACACCTAAATGTTAATTGCCCCGCCGCTATCGTTATATATTCACATACCTTGGTGTGTAGAAAAATGCCCTTATTGTGACTTTAATTCCCATGCGTTAAAGCATGCGATCCCTGAGCAAGATTATATCGCACAACTTTTACTGGATTTAGATACCGATATCACGCGTTTTAATCTCAGCGACAGACCTTTGCATTCAATATTTATTGGTGGCGGTACACCGAGCTTATTTTCAGCACCTGCCATCGAGCAACTGCTAACGCAAGTATTGCAACGCTTTGAGCATAAAGCTGATATTGAAATAACCTTAGAAGCAAACCCCGGCACCGTTGAAGCAGATAAGTTTATTGGTTTTTTTAATGGTGGCGTGTCTCGTTTATCGGTGGGTGTGCAAAGCTTTGCATCAGATAAATTAATAAAGCTAGGTCGTATTCATGACAGCCAACAAGCAAAAACGGCCGCGAATCTCGCCAGCGAATGCGGTGTTAAAAGTTTTAATCTTGATTTAATGCACGGTTTGCCAGATCAAAGTGTTGAACATGCACTTGATGATTTAAAAACCGCGATCAGTTTAAACCCAACGCATATTTCTTGGTATCAATTAACCATTGAGCCCAATACCGCTTTTCATTCTAAGCCGCCGAAATTACCGCAAGATGAAGTGTTGTGGAATATTCAAGACCAAGGTATTGCCCTGCTCAATCAAGCCGGCTACCAACAGTATGAAATATCGGCCTATAGCAAGCCAGAATATCAATGTCAGCATAACCTGAACTATTGGCAATTTGGCGATTACTTAGGTATTGGTTGTGGTGCGCACGGCAAAATCACTGACGTAGACCATCAAAAAATCTACCGTACAGTAAAAGTGAAGCATCCCAAAGGCTATTTAGATACCAGCAGAAAGGCACTTGATAAACTGCATACCGTGACAGCAGAAGAGCTCTCCTTTGAATATATGATGAATCGCTTACGTTTATTTTCTGGCTTTTCACTTGATGACTATCAAGCCTATACGGGGTTAAACACTGATACCGTTTTACCGACCTTGCTACAAGCAAAAACTAAAGGGTTGATGGAGTTCGATGGCACGCTTTGGTCGGTCAGTAAATTAGGTCATAGATACTTAAATGATTTATTGGAAATGTTTTTATAGCTTATGAGTGACAACAACCTATCCTCTAAACCAGATTTTCCAATAGAAGCCGATTTGCCGATAAAAACAACATTTTCAACTGATGATGAAAGGTTTATGCGCCGCGCTATGGTCTTGGCTGATCTAGCTCAGCGCCACAATGAGATCCCCGTTGGCGCTGTGTTAGTGCGTGATGGTGAAATCATCGGTGAAGGCTTTAATCAATCCATCATGAATAACGACCCATCAGCCCATGCAGAAATGATGGCAGTTCGTGATGCCGGCAAAAACATCGCAAATTATCGTCTACTCGACTGCACCTTATATGTAACACTTGAACCCTGTTGTATGTGCGCAGGATTATTAGTACATAGCCGTATAAAGCAGTTAGTGTTTGCCAGTAAAGATTTGAAAACTGGCGCTGCTGGCAGCGCGTTCGCATTATTAAATCATCAACAGCACAATCATCAAGTAGAGGTAAAATCCGGACTGTTCGCTGAAGAGTGCAGCACCATGTTGTCAGCATTTTTTAAACGCCGCAGAGCCGAGAAAAAAGCCGAGAAGCAAGCGAAAAAAAATGAGAAAGAGTGAAACATCTAAATCTGTCGTAGCTACAAATCAAGCTGATCAGCTTTGTGCTTTAACAGTCTATTGTTAGTATGTAACATCAGCTATCGTTTTGCTTTTGAGTTAAAGCTTCGATACCTTTAACTCAAAATCGGTAACTTTCAACTTTTAAAAATCAGCTATAATACCAATTTGATTAAATTTTTTCCCAGTTCAGAGCTCGAGTTTAAAAGGTTTACCTGCTGCGTTATTAATTTTGACAAGGTTCTTACAGGGATGTGAGTCATTAGAACAACACAGGAGCAGTTGTCGAGAATAACCCTTATCTTCAATCAATGCCTTGCCTGCATGTAGGTACTTAGGTTCAGTCTGGAACTATGAACCTGTGCCGCTAAGCCTTTTAATTCTCGCTGAGTGGGAAAGAACTTAATCAATTTGCTATAAGATCTCAACTGAACTTATATAGCTTAGGTAATACAGCTTAGGAAATACAACTTAAGAAACCCCGTCCAAGTTCATCGTCCGACATCAACTGCTCTGATTAATGTCTTTAAACTGAAGATATAATGCTTGCCTTGAAAAAGCATCAATCTTTGTTGGCTTACAGGACGTAGGTACTTAGCGTGGGCAGGACACGATAAGCTGTGCTTAATAAGCACTTGGAGCAACCAAACACTATATCAAGCGCCTCGATTGCAAAATTTTTCAAGTGCAACAGAGCTATAAAGTGAAAGATCAACAGCCCTTAGTTTAATCCAACTGCTCATACATAATTTTACTGCGAACTAACTGAGCCAATGTTTTTGCTCCTAGTTTCATCATGACATGGGAACGATGTACTTCAACAGTACGCTCGCTAATATTAAGATCTGAAGCTATAACTTTGTTCATCATGCCATCGGTTACTCGCTCAAACACCTCTCGCTCTCGACTCGATAGCGACTCAATCTCTATTTTAGTTTTATGTTTATTGATCAGTTGTTCATGTTGTTTGTCATCAAGAACAAGTGCCTCATTAATTCGGTCAATTAAGTGCTGCTCATTAAATGGTTTTTTTATAAAATCAAGCGCACCTAAACGCATGGCTTCGACCGCCATAGGAATATCACCGTGACCAGTAATGAATATGATCGGCAATAAGCAATTTAAGTCTTTGAGCTTTTGTTGCAGTTCTAAACCGCTCATTTTAGGCATGCGTATATCTAAGACTAAACAGCCTGTCATATTTTGATTATAGACATTTAAAAACGCAGCACCTGATCTGAAGCTCTGAGCAGTTAAATTAATAGATTCAAACAGTAATTCTAACCCTTCACGAATACCTTCATCGTCGTCAATTATAAAAACGGTTTGTTTATTTGTCATAAACGATCCCTCTATCATGTATCGGCAAGGTAAACATAAAAATGGCTCCCGTTGGTTTATTGTCATGAAAGTGAATATGTCCACCATGTTCTTCCACTATGCTTTTTGAAATAGACAAGCCTATGCCGGTGCCATTTTGTTTAGTTGAGGAAAATGGTTTAAATAACGTCTCTCTCATCTCTTCCGGTAAGCCGGCACCAGTATCCGTTACTGATATTTCAAGGTACTTATCCATGTTTAATTTTATTTTGAGCTCTATTGTTGTATCACTTTCAATTGACTGCATGGCTTCCATACCATTACGTAATAAATTAAGCACAACTTGCTGTATTTGGACTCGGTCAACATACACATTAGTCGGCTGTTCACAGGCTATAATTTTGATAGTAATATTATGTAGACGAGCTTCAAATTCGGCCAGTTTACTCACTTCGATGATCATAAGGTTGCAATCAATAATCTCTTTTGTTCTTTTGCCTTTCTTAGTCATTTTCTGCATACGCTCAATAACCGCACTCGCCCGTAGAGCATGTAAACTTAACTTTTCAAATAGTGCAGGAAGTCGGTCAAATTTACCACTTTCACAAAAATTTTTAGCTGTTTGCGAAAAAAGTGAAATTGCCGTCAATGGTTGATTAATTTCATGTGCAATTCCTGCCGCCATTTCCCCTAGAGCATTAACCCTTTCGGAATGGGCTAATTGTTCGGTATGCAATTGTGCTTGATCTTCTAATGCTCTTTGTTGAGTGATATTTCTAATTAAACCCACAAACATTTTATTTTCATGGTTGTTAATTTCACTTACCGATAAATGAATGGGGAATGTGCTGCCATCTTTATGTTTAGCAACAAGTTCTCGACCAATACCAATAATATGAGCTTGTTTACTGGTTAAGTATTGTGCTAGATACTGGTCATGATGATGACTAAATGAAGCCGGCATTAAAATGCTTACATTTTTATCTAGCACTTCATCATAGGTATATCCAAATATACTTTGTGCTGCGTTGTTAAAACTCTTTATCAAGCCGTATTGATCTATGGTAATAACGCCATCAATCATAGCGTTGACTACCGCATCAGAAAAAGCATAACTTGTTATAAGGTCGGCTTCGGCCTTTTTAATTGACGTAATGTCGTAGACAAAGCCTTCAATGACGACATCATCATTATACATGGAATCTACCGCCCCACCTTTTTCCCAAACTAATTTAACACTATTGCTTTTGGTGTTAATTCTATATTCAATTTCAAAACTGCTATGGTTTTTAATCGCTGTGTTTATTGTCTCTTTTACACGTTGATAATCATCTGGATATATTACTGCTTGCCAAAGTATTCTATTATTTTTAAATTGCTCCCTAGTGTAACCTGTTAAGGTTTCACAACCGTCACTCACTCGCATCATAGGCCAGCTTTTTGTATCAAAAGACTGGTAAGCCATGCCAGGAAGATTCTTTAGTAAATGTTCAACTTTGTTCCGGCCATCTTTTATTTCTACGGTTTTATTACGAGCAATTAAATAGGTATAAGCTGCCAATGCTATTAAAATAGCAATAAAAATAGCTAGTGTAATTATTACCCCTATTACCTTGTAGTGAACCACATATAAAAATTCATTCTTAGGTGAAATATTTATTTGCCATTGGTGAGCTTGCAAATTATAGGATGCTTTTTTATTCCAAGAATTTTTAATTGTTAACTGATTGTTTTGATTTGAATAAACAACTTGTCCATCAATTAACAAGATGAAATTATGTTCCTTGAGTAAGTACGTCGGTATGACTGATTTAATATATGGTTTGAAAAGAAGCACGCCTGCGATAAAACCATGTAATTGTTTACTGTTTTCAAGCGTACTAAAAACTGGCGCGTATAGTCCTAATCCTTCACTGCCATGAATAGAAAATAAAGGATTGGTGATCACCACTTGTTCGGTTTTTTGCGCTTTTATTGCCGCGGACAATGCTGCTGGTTTTTCTGCCAAATCAAAACCAATCGCAATTTCGTTTCCTTCTTCAGGTATTATTTTTCGGACGTGGAATGAGTTATCAATCCAGCCAATCGCTTGATAGCCATATTGTGAGTCATATAATGTTTTGCTAATGACACGCCAATTATCTTTTAATAGGTGACTGGAAGTTGGAGGGAGTTGAGATAATTCTGCAAGAAATATTATTCGTTTTTTTAAATCGTCTTCAAGTAATACTTTAATAGTATCGGCGGTACTTTGTGTTACTCGTTCAATATGCAGTCGTTCTTCAGTATCGATATTAAATATGATGAACGCCATGAAGCTGGAGGCCAATAGCCCAGCTGTTATTGCGTACAATAAGATAGCTAGCGGGGATGAAAAAGATAACTTTTTTTTATCATTAAAATTCATATTCAGTTAAAGCTAACACCTATGTAGGTAATTAATGATTGTCTTCTGCTTAAAGCCAACCATAGGCATTTTATGGCTAGAGGAACGTGCTTAACCATTAAGCTAATATTATGTTTTAGTTAAATTAATCATCAGCCTAGTCGTAATATTACCGAGCAATTTATCCGTGCATTTATCATTCTACTTATTAGCTTACTATCTTCGATCTATCATGCCTGCGTCAAGAGTTAACTGCGCTATTTGGCGATTAATTAAAGATTTAAATGAGGCCTTTAAAGGGCGGGGAACCTAAGCCTCAAAAAGCTGACTTTCAGTATTAAATAATAAGACACTTAACATATTAATTACTTCTGTTTTTTAATTCATTTCAAACCAAATAAGTCCCTTTAGAATCAATGCGTTGAAATTTCAAGTTGTGGTTTTCCACATCAGTTTACGTGACATTACGAATAGTCTTCATTTAGTACTTGATCTAGCATAATGGTACACACATTTCTAAGCGTTATTTATTTAAATATTGAGCGCATTAAAAGTTTTATTAATTAACTGAGGAAATTATCATGGCCTATGCAACAACAAATCCATATACAGGAGAAGTGGTAAAAACTTTCCCTGACGCTACAGACGCTGAAATTATTAAAGCGATAGAAGATGCCGACAAAGCCTTTTCATCATGGAAAGAAACGTCTTTTGCTTCTCGTGCCAAAATAATGCAAAAAGCGGCTGATTTATTACGCAAAGACTTAGCGGGTTATGCCAAGTTATTAACTTTAGAGATGGGTAAAATAATATCAGAAGCAAAAGCTGAAGTTGAATTATCTGCGGCCATTTTAGAGTATTACGCTAACAATGCCGAAACTCTTCTTGCATCAGAAACATTGCCCGTTGCCGATCCTGCTGAAGGCGAAGCAATTATTGTACACGAACCCCTTGGTGTATTGCTTGCGGTTGAACCGTGGAACTTCCCGTACTACCAAGTGGCTCGTATTATTGCGCCACAGTTGTCTGCGGGTAACACTATGTTACTTAAACACGCTGGTATTGTTCCGCAAAGCGCCGCCGCATTTGAAAAACTGATGTTAGATGCAGGTTTACCTAAAGCTGTTTTCCAAAATCTTTACGCAGCACATGCACAAACAGAAACGATCATCTCTCATCCGTTGGTTCGTGGTGTTGCACTTACCGGCTCTGAAGGCGCTGGTGCAATCGTTGCGTCTACCGCGGGTAAAGCACTTAAAAAATCAACATTAGAACTTGGTGGTGCTGATGCCTTTGTTGTACTTGCTGACGCTGAAATGGAAAAAACCGTTAATTGGGCTGTATTTGGTCGCCACTGGAACGGCGGACAAGTATGCGTATCATCTAAACGCATGATCATTGCTGATGAAGTTTATGATGACTTTGTTGAACAGTACACCGCAGGTGTTGCTAAGTTACAAGCAGGCGACCCGTTTGATCCTGCAACGACATTAGCGCCATTATCGTCACAAAGTGCAGCAGATGAACTAAAAGTTAAAATTAGTGAAGCAATTAAACTTGGTGCAACCGCGACTGAAGTAGGTCCTAAAGTTCCTAGCCAAGGTGCTTTTGTACAACCAACCATTTTAACGAATATTAGTGAAGATAATCCTGCCCGTAATTGGGAATTTTTTGGTCCTGTCTCTATGCTGTTTCGTGCAAAAGACGAAGCAGACGCCATTAGAATTGCCAACGATTCTCCATTTGGCTTAGGTGGCTCAGTGTTTACCTCGGATCCGAAACATGGCTTAGAGGTTGCCAAACAAATCTCGACTGGAATGATATTTATAAATCATCCAACCATGGTGAAAGCCGACTTACCATTCGGTGGCATTCGTCATTCTGGCTATGGTAGAGAGCTTATAGGTTTGGGCATTAAAGAGTTTGTTAACCATAAACTCATCGACGTTGTTGATATTGATGCGCCATTTTAACTCACCGTAATTAGGGCTGCTATTAATTATATAGCAGCCCTAAAAGTACCGACAATTGTAAATAATATATAGGAATGATTATGAGTAAAAAAATGAAAGCCGCCGTTGTCGAGGAATTTGGCAAACCTTTAGTCATACGTGAATTAGATATTCCATCGCCAGCTGCAGGGCAAATATTAATTAAGACGGAAGCTTGTGGTGTATGCCACACCGACTTACATGCTGCAAATGGTGATTGGCCATTAAAACCGACGCCACCATTTACGCCCGGCCATGAAGGCATTGGACTTGTTACTGAAATTGGTGCAGGTGTTACCAGCGTAAAAGTGGGTGATAGAGTAGGTGTTCCATGGCTTTATTCCGCCTGTGGTCATTGTGAGTTTTGTTTAAGCGCTTATGAGCCAGTGTGTCCTGAAGCTGAATTTGGTGGTTACACCAAGGACGGTGGTTTTGCTGAATATATTATTGCCGATCCAAATTACGTTGCTCATATTCCTGCAGGCCTATCAGCAATACAAGCTGCACCCATTATCTGCGCAGGTATTACAACGTATAAAGGCATTAAAGAAACCGAGGCTAAACCGGGTGAATGGCTTACTATTTCAGGTTGTGGTGGTCTTGGCCATTTAGCTATTCAATACGCTAAAGCGATGGGACTTAAGGTTTGTGCGGTGGATATTGATGATGACAAGCTTACACATGCAAAAGAAGTCGGTGCTGATGCGGTGGTTAATGCTAAAACAGAAAGTGCCGCTGAAACTGTCAAAGAAATAACCGGTGGTGGCGCACATGGTGTACTTATTACCGCACCTTCCTTACCGGCCTTTGAACAAGGGGTTAATATGACCCGTAAACATGGTACCTGTGTTTTAGTGGGCTTACCGCCTGGTGAGTTCCCAACGCCACTGTTTGATGTAGTAGCAAATTGCATCACTATTAAAGGTTCATTTGTTGGTAACCGTAAAGATATGGCCGAAGCGCTTGCTTTTGCCGCGCAAGGTAAAGTTAAAGCAGATATCGAGTTACAACCTTTAAGCGCTATCAATGACATTTTTGAACGACTTGAGCATGGTAAAGTACCAGCTCGTGTTGTTATTGATTTCACGCTTTAAATTGTCATAGATACAATGGTTATTCGTTAATTTTTATAGGCTTAGTTATAGGCCTATTTATAAAAACACACGATGCCATTGTGTCTTTCACTTTCTTTTCTCTATGACAAAAACTTATTACAAAGTTTTGCTCCCCTTCCTGTCGTTAAAATCGGAGGTTATTAAATGAAAATCGGTGTGCCAAAAGAAATTTCCAAGGGTGAACGACGCGTTGCCACAACCCCAGATATCGTAAATAAATTAACAAAACTTGGTTTTAATGTTGCCATTGAAACCGGTGCAGGGGTCGCGGCTAATTACACTGATGATGCATACATTCATGCCGGTTGTGAAATAGTGAGCTCTGCAAAAGCGTTATGGCAACAGTCTGATATTGTCCTTAAAGTACAAGCGCCAGAAGCTGGAGAACGTGCGTTATTAAAAAGTGGACAAACATTGATCTGTTTTTTATGGCCAGCACAAAACCCTGCCATGCTAAAAGAATTAACCGAACGGGGTGTAAACGCCATCGCGATAGATAACATACCGCGTATTTCTCGTGCACAAAAAATGGATGCGCGTAGTTCGATGGCCAATATATCCGGCTATCGCGCAATAGTAGAAGCTGCGCAACATTTTGACCGATTTTTTACCGGTCAAATAACCGCTGCAGGAAAAGTAGAACCCGCTAAAGTACTTGTTATTGGCGCGGGTGTCGCTGGCTTAGCTGCCATTGGTGCGGCAAAAAGCATGGGCGCAATTGTGCGTTCTTTTGATACCCGAGCGGAAGTTAAAGAACAAATTGAAAGTATGAACGCCGAGTTTTTAATGCTCGATTTTAAAGATGAAGACGGCTCCGGCGAAGGCGGTTATGCCAAAGTGATGAGCGACGAATTCATCAAAGCCGAAATGGCATTGTTTGCAGCGCAAGCTAAAGACGTTGACATTATTATTACCACGGCGCTTATTCCAGGAAAACCTGCTCCTAAGTTGATCACCAGCGATATGGTGGCCTCAATGAAAAATGGCAGCGTCATTGTTGATCTTGCAGCGGAGCAAGGCGGTAATTGCGTATTAACCATACCAGGAGAAGTTACCGTAATTGATGGTGTATCTATTATTGGTTACACCGACTTACCCAGTCGTCTTGCAGCGCAGTCCAGCCAACTCTATAGCAACAATTTACACAACTTATTAGCCGAAATGACACCTAAAAAAGATGGAGTTCTTATTATTGATATGACAAATGACGTTGTCTTAGGTGCAACTATTTGCCTTGAAGGAAAAACAACTTGGCCGCCACCAGCCCCTACGCTTTCAGTTGCACCTAAAAAGCCCGCGCCTAAAAAAGCTGTACCTGTTACGGTTGAGAAAAATAAATCTATAGTTGGCCCGATGATTGGCGCTACTCTTAGCGCTATAGCATTGCTTGGGCTCGGTGGGTTTGCTCCGGCTAATTTTATGTCGCACTTTACTATTTTTGTATTGGCTTGTTTTGTTGGCTATATGGTGATTTGGAGCGTATCGCCAGCATTACATACGCCATTAATGAGCGTAACTAATGCTATTTCAAGCATCATTGTTATCGGTGCCTTGATTCAAATAAGTTCGACGGACGATACAATTAAATGGTTTGCCGTTTTTACGGTGTTAATTGCCAGCATTAATATTGTTGGCGGGTTTGCTGTAACACATCGCATACTTAAAATGTTCCGTAAGTGAGGTTGTCATGATTAGTACGGGTATTGTAACCGTGGCGTATATTGCTGCGATGGTCCTTTTTATTTTAGCTTTAAGCGGATTGTCTAATCAAGAAACGGCTCGAAAGGGCAATTGGTATGGCATTGCGGGAATGACTATTGCGTTTCTGGCAACCGTTTTAGGTGTGGTCAGCAATAATTATATTGAGTTGATGGTGGCATTGTTAATTGGCGGCAGTATTGGCATGTTAGTCGCCAGACGCGTGCAAATGACCGAAATTCCGGAGCTTATTGCTATTTTACACAGCCTTATTGGGCTGGCGGCTATTATGGTGGGTTATGCTAATTTTGCTGATGCCTCAACTAGTTTTGCCGGTATTGATTTAACCATTCATGACATAGAAACCTATGTTGGCGTGCTGATCGGTGCGGTTACTTTCTCAGGCTCAATAACGGCTTACGGTAAACTTTCAGGGCGCATAGGCAGCAAGCCATTGACGTTACCCGGACGCCATATATTTAACCTCGCGTTATTGGTTGCAGTGGTTTGGTTTGCTCAACAATTTGTTGCTCAGTCTGCCATTGGTGGAGGTTTGTTACCTTTGCTGATTATGATAGCCATTGCCTTAGTTTTTGGTGTTCATATGGTTATGGCGATTGGCGGTGCTGATATGCCGGTGGTTATATCTATGCTCAATAGTTATTCAGGTTGGGCAGCAGCGGCTACAGGCTTTATGTTGAGTAATGATCTGCTGATTGTCATTGGTGCACTCGTTGGCTCAAGTGGCGCTATTTTGAGTTACATTATGTGTAAAGCAATGAATAGAAACTTTTTATCTGTCATTGCTGGTGGTTTTGGTACTGGCGCTAGTGCAAAAGCATCATCTGTTGGCGAGCAAGAGCAAGGCGAAGTGATAACAACCACAGCAATTGAGAGCGCTGAACTGCTTAATAATGCTAAAGAAGTTATGATCATTCCTGGCTACGGAATGGCGGTGGCTAAAGCACAGCAGATTGTCTTCGAACTTAGCGATAAATTACGTGATAAAGGTGTTAATGTTCGTTTTGCAATACATCCTGTGGCTGGACGTATGCCAGGGCAAATGAATGTGCTACTAGCTGAGGCAAATGTACCTTACGATATTGTCTTTGAAATGGATGAAGTAAACGATGACTTTGAGCACGTTGATGTTTCCTTAATCATTGGCGCTAATGATATCGTTAACCCCTCAGCGCTTGATGAACCAAACAGCCCGATAGCCGGCATGCCGGTACTTGAATGTTGGCATGGTAAAACATCTATTGTGTTAAAACGCAGCATGGCAACGGGTTATGCGGGCGTGCAAAATCCTTTATTTTTCAAACAAAATACACAAATGTTATTTGGTGACGCCAAAGCGACATTAACGGCTGTTGTTGCGGCGCTTTAAACATTTTATAAAAGAGCATACTATACCGCTGATAGCTAACATCATAATCAAGCTATATTTAAAGTAAAAAATATCCGCTGCTGAATAAATTCATGCAGCGGAAATTATTTAGTCTGAAATAGCTTAGCCAGTAGCCGTTACTGTTCAGCAACAAACTGCTTGGCTTTGGCCTTTAATTCATCAAGATCGGCTTGGTTGTAATAGCGATTATGCGAAATCACACCCGTAAGTTTTTGCGTGTTTCGTACATCAGTTAGCGGGTTACCCGTTAAGAAAATAATATCCGCCGTTTTACCTTTACTCAGCTCACCAAACTGTTCACTTTTACCTAAAAACTTCGGACCAGCAAGTGTCGCTGATTGCAATGTTTGCAAAGGTGTTAAGCCATAATCACTAAAAATAGTCAGCTCTTGATGTAGTGATAAACCGGGGTAAATGTAAGAATTTAAAAAGCCAGCATCAGTGCCTGCAATAATTGATACTCCGGCCTGCTGGGCCAATACAAGTAACTGAGCTGTTTTTACAAAGCGCTCTTTACGTTGTTTTATTTGTTCAGGAGTGTCTTCGTTTGCTCTGTCGACACGCCATTGATAAGTGGCTTTAAGCTCTTTGCCCAAGTAATTTAAAAATTCATCATTTTGATGATTGTCTTCATCAATATAAGCGGTAATTTGGCCGCCAACCAAGGTTGGTACTACTGCAGTGTTATTTTTAGCTAACACTGCGTATTTACTCAATGCCGTTTTTTTAGCAATATTTGCGGTGATAATCGGTAAAGCACTACGGTAACTCAGCTCACCAGAAGCGACTTTAGCTGATATTTCAGGTTCATTGATTGCTGCCGCTTTTAATAAATAGGTCATGTGCTCTATGGCATCTAACCCCGCATGAGACACATCCGTTACTGATAGCGAAAAAGGAATATGTCCCGATATTTGGTAACCGCGTTTTTTAACCTCTTTTACTGCTTTTAAATAGAGCTCAGGCGTTAATGCGCTATCGGTGATTTTTATAAAGTCGACATTCATCGCATCAAGACTATCAATCGCAGCATGCATCTCTTCAACTGTTTCTACTTCAAGGTCGCCCGGCCAAATAGAGTCTTTGCCTTCGAGCTTAGGTCCTGAGGTATAAATGGTTGGGCCAATTAACTGATTATTATTTATTTGTTCACGCCAGCTTAAAACAGAGTCACTTAAATCAGCGGCAGCATCACGTACCGTAGTAATACCATAAGCAAGATACAGTGGTAAAAGCTGTTTATTTTCTTCTATTAGGTCTTCACCACCACCAAAGTGCACATGCATATCCCAGAGTCCAGGCATAATAAATTGCGCTTTGGCATCAATATAATTCTCGGCAATATAGCTATTTTTTAATGAATAATTACTGCGTTCGATGATCACGCCATCTCGAATTGCCAATGATTGCTCTTTATTTAACTTACCTGTCTTTACATCAACAATAGTCGCATTGCTGATCACAATATCAGCGTATTCATTGGGTTGACTAACGCAGGCATTAACTAGCAAGCAAGTTGAAAATAAAAGTATAAATTTCATATTTTTAACTCTTAAATTTTTTATTCAGATTAACATAATCATAGCTAGTAGCTAGACGGTTTGAGTTAAAAGGTAAAAAAGATAGGATGGTTGATAGCAACAATTCAATCTCACACATTCGACATCATCAAATTGAACACTTAAGACTCACAACATAGGCTTTATGCAATTACCCCACGAATGTTTTATGTTCATTAGTTACTTTTAATTTTTTAACTAAAAAGTCTACCGCCGCTTTTACTTTTGGTACTAAATAGCGCTGTTTTTGATACAATAAATAAACCGCCATATCAGAATTTTGTGTTATTGCTAACTCATGATCAAACTTAAGTTCTTGCAACTTTCCTGACTCAAGATATGACGCTAACGCCCATCGCGTTGACATTAAAATACCTTCACCGTCACAGGCTTTTTTCGCTAGCCATGGTCCGTTATTTGAAATCGCTATCGCTGGCCCCGAAACATCATGCCATTGACCGTTCATGTTACATAACCAAGGCGTTGGTCCTGATGGCGTTTTAAAATAAATGCCATGATGTTCTTTTAGTGCCATTACGTTATCAGGTACGCCGTGTTTTGCTAAATAACTTGGTGAAGCAACAGGAATAAAGCCATTGTCCATTAGTCTTATGGCTAACACACGTTCATTTGGCGCGTAACCACCGCGAATCGCAATATCAACATCGTCACGTCCTAGTGTTGATAGCTCATCACTTAAACTAATATCTAAAACAATTTCTGGGTATAACACGCTTAACTCATCTAACAAAGGCAGTAATATTTTTTCACCAAAACCGACCATCGAACTGATAGATAAGCGGCCCATTGGCGTTGTTTGGTAACTACGCACCGTTTCATTACTTTGCTCTAGTTGATTCAATATTTGCTGAATGTCGTTATAATAAATTTGTCCTACTTCAGTCAGTTTAACGATTCTGGTCGAACGCTTTAACAGTGTTGCTCCCAGACTCTTTTCTAAATCTGCAACGCGCCTCGACAACGATGATGGCGGCACATTTAACGTACTCGCCGCTTTGGTAAAACTACCGGTTTCGACGACTTTACTGAAATAGCGTATTGCACGTAATTGATCCAACTCACTTCTCCATTAAAATAGAACTTGAATGTTTCGCTCTACTATTGCTTTAAAAGCAATAGTGATTCGCATTTTTCCTTATATATAACCAAATTAAAACCAGTAATAATAGGTTTAACTTAAACATTGCCACCTTGCTCTTGTGGCAAGATATTAAAAACAGAAGCTTTAATTGCATTTTCGACAATTAAACATAATTAGAGTTAGACACAAATACAGTTAAACACAATTTTCACGTTAACAATGGGACATTTACTTATGATGACTTTGCACGGTTTTGCCGCTAGCAACTACTACAACCTCGTGAAACATGTATTGCTATACAAAGAGCTACCATTTAAAGAACACCTGCTTTACGCGGGTAGTGAAGCATTACTGACAATTAGTCCTGCTGGCAAAGTACCTGTTATCACCACGGCTGAAGGCCTTGAGCTTTCAGAGTCGAGTGTTATTTGCGACTTTATCGAAGAGACTTACCCTACAGCGCCGCTATACCCTGAAAATGCAGGAGAGCGAGCGGTTGTACGCCAAATAATGAAAATGGCAGAGCTGTATTTTGAACTGCCAAGTAGACGACTGATACCTTATGCACTTTCAGGCACTGAAGTTCCAGAGTCAGTTAAAACTGAAGTACGCCAAGTATTAACCCGCGGCATTACCGGTTTAAGTCGTTTGTGTCAGTTTTCACCTTGGGTTGCCGGTGAACAATTCACCATGGCCGATATCTACCTTTATTATGTCAATACCATTGTTAACGCTTTTGGCTCTAGCCAACTTGAATGGGATGTACTGGCAGAAGTGCCCAGAATGAAAACATGGAATGATGCCATGAGTCAATCGGCCATTGCCCAAAAAGTGGAGGCTGATCGTCAGGCAAACATGCCTGAGTTTATGCAAAAAGTTAAAGCCCAGATCCAAGCAGCAAATGCTGGATAGCGTTTAGCTGTAAAAACAATCAATACCATGAGAAACAAGACCAAAATTTTTATTTGAATTTAATTACGAACGAAGTATGACCAATACCATAACGTTATTGGTTGAAAAAATTTCATTATTTGCAGGAGCAAACATTATGACAACGTCAAATATTCAACTTACTTCAACTATCAGCGAAGACAATAAATTAACTCTTGCCTTAAAAAACATCGAAATACCACAACCTGGTGCCGATGAAGTGGTTATTCGTCTAGAGGCTGCGCCATTAAACCCGTCTGACTTAGCGGTGCTTTTTAGCGCTGCAGATATGACAACAGCGCAGCAATCAGGCACTGAACAAAGCCCTGTGATCACGGCAGATGTTCCAGCTAAGTTTATGCCTGCGGTTAAAACGCGTGTTGGTAAAGCTATTCCTGTTGGTAATGAAGGCGCAGGAACCGTTATAGCTGCGGGTTCATCGCCTGCAGCGCAAGCATTAATGGGTAAAACCGTTGCCGTTATTGGTGGTGGTACTTATCGTCAATATATTTCTGCCAACGTACAAAGCTGCTTAGCATTAAAAGCAGGTACTACTGCGAAAGAAGGTGCATCTTCTTTTGTTAACCCGCTTACGGCATTAGCGATGGTTGAAACTATGCGTGCTGAAGGTCATAAAGCCATTATTCATGCAGCGGCTGCATCTAACCTTGGCCAAATGTTAAATCGCATTTGCATTGCCGATGGCGTTGATTTAATCAATATTGTCCGTAAAGCCGAACAAGAAACATTGTTGCGTGATATGGGCGCAAAATACGTTGTTAACTCACGTAGTGATACATTTCTTGCTGACTTAACGGCGGCAATTATTGAAACCGGCGCAACTATCGCGTTTGACCCTATTGGTGGCGGTAAGCTAACCAGTGACATTCTAAATTGTATGGAAGTTGCTGCATCTCGTGATATGAAAGAACACAGTGTTTATGGCTCTGATACATTCAAACAAGTGTATATTTATGGTGCATTAGACCGTGGCCCTATAACACTAAATCGAAATTTTGGTTTTGCTTGGGGTGTCAATGGCTTCTTATTATTCAATGCGCTAGGTAAGTTAGGTACTAAAACGGTCATTGCGATGCGCAAACGTGTAGCAGATGAAATCACCACCACATTTGCTAGCCACTACACACATGAAGTGTCGTTGGCAGAAGTATTACAATTAAAATCGATGGCAGCTTATTCTAAACAAGCGACTGGTGAGAAGTACTTAATTACTGCGCAAAGATAATTCAGTTAAAAAGTAATGACTTCTTAACTGAATTACTGAATTTTAATGTATGCAAAGCAGATACTGATTATGGTATCTGCTTTTTGTTACTTATGCGTAATAAAAAACAACAGGCTACATTTCAAATGTTATCGTTAAACAGATATCTGACAAAAAAACCGCCTCCCACCATAGCGAGTACTGCTTTTCATTAAAAACCGAGAAAGACCTTAGGCGATGAGATACCGGCAGTGCGATTCAACCAATGTGTTGTATCAAATTGTTGAACTCAAAGCTACCAGGGGAAATATACCAAACCTATTAAGTTTGTTCTCTATCAGCGCTTTCCCGCGGTTTGAGAACACCGATCACTTTTTGAATATAGTTATTCTATATGAAAGAAATTATGTCTTTGAACCACCACAAGTAAACTTCTCTTCCCCCAAGTGATATATATTATTAACTCCAACATATATACCTGAGATGACTCCACTTATCGGCAGTAAAATAACACCACTAATAGAATAAAAACTATTTGTGCCTTTAGCCGCATCAACAACTTTTAATATTTTTCGGTCGCTAGATATTTCACATTGATTAACATATGAGTGATCATCAACAGGCATTACAACACAGCCACATAAAAAAAGAGTTAGAGCAAAAAGAGTAAATTTCATTAAGATATCATCCATGATTGAATTAAAAATATAACCAAGCTGTAGCATAACTCCAACAGCCAAATTCAGCTATAAAAATAGTCATTGAAATCAATCTTAAGCAACTTTATAGCATTGAGTAATACATGATTAAGAGCGTTAGAAGATCAAGAAACTAAACTTACACATAGCCCTTATTATGTTCGACTTTCCACGAAGTTATATATTGCGTTTAATATTTCTAAACTGTTTAATTTATTAACTGGTTTGTCTAAATTTATTATTTTATCTGCTAAATTACTCGGGTTATCGGACTCAAGAAACTCAACTGAATTTAAACTTATGGCACGCATAGCCTGAAAATACTCAAACTGTGGCGCAATTAGTTGCAAATGTTTAACAAAATTTCTTCTAGATCGTGTTGGATCTGAAACTTTCCTTGCACTCAATTCAGAATGAGGAGCCTTAAGGACAATATATTTATTTGGAAATTCGATATCACCGTTCTGAACTCTGCATTGGTAAAAATCAAACACCTCATTTAGTGGTTGAAGACCGTCATTGGTAAATATCCAGTTATACCAAACAGGCTGAAATGGATCTCCATCTAATACTGCAACACCACCTTTTTGTGATTCATCTCGCGCCAATTTCCACCGGTCTATTTGGCGCTCAAAATACCAAGTGCTTGATTCATTTATCGAGCTTTCAAAAAGCTCATTTACTTCAGCGATTCTAAGATAGCCAAATCTTTCTTCTAGTAACTTACTCACTGTAGTTTTGCCTACAGCGCTAGCACCTTCAAGACAGACAATACTCATGGCTACTCCGAAGTGCCAACACCTAAATAACAGGCAAAAGATTGTTGGTTAAAAAAGCGATGCAGGAGCATAAGCAACTATTACTTGTCCTGCTTTAACGACTTATAGTTATGTTTTAACTATCAGCTGATTCTTGAGTTGTTTGTTTTTTCCTTAATAAAGTAATTAGCTGAACTTGAGACTCTGCTATAGACTTTTGAGAACCTGCAATGTCTGTAATACGGTTAAGTAATTTGACAGCAAAAACGATAACCGCAGCGACAATTGCAAGTTGAAAAATAATGGCTAAAAAAGCTACTCCTGCGAACATATACGATCCTTATATAGTGAATAAAGCATAAATAGTTTTAATAACTTACCAGTAAGTTTAATTACATTCAACTTCATCTATGTGTGTACGTAACGTGCCAAATGTCTTGGTCAGGTATTTATTTGGCGACAAAAATTATTCATTAGAAAATATACAGCAAAAAATTTGCTATTAAAGCATTCAATATGCACTTTGAAGTCATGTCGATGGAATTAGCTAATGACTATAATGGTGGCTTTTTCAACAGGCTAATTAAATTAATAATCTCATAGGTTGCTGATTGATTTAAGCGGCTAATAATCATTTTTTTGTCCAATATCTGCAGTTAAATATTCAACAAGTTCAATTTCATAGCCGTCCGAATCAATAAAGTAAGTATTGTTACGAACGCCTGCAGCACCATCACCCTGCACTCCAACAAATCCTGCCGCCATTAGTCGTTGAGTTATATTCGTTAACTCGTTAGTCACAAAAGCAAAGTGACTTAGCCCTACTTGAAATGCACGATTGTCGCGAATATCGCTTTCACCATGGTCACTCAACGCCAGATAAATATCATCATCGCCAAAGTGTAACCAGCGTCTTGGCTTGCCATACCATGTGGACTGCCCCTCACCTCTAATACGCCAGTGTGGAAAAGCGACTTGATAAAATTTTAATGCTTGTGGAATGTCTTTAACAACTAAATTTAAATGCTCTAAATACAACATGGTAATCCCTCTTATGATTAATTTATTTTCAGCAAACTAGCAAATTACATATTCAGTAAAGTTGCACAATAAATTTCTAATGTGCGAGAGATAACCTTTGAGATAAAGTGACTTACTTGTGATTGTTTGCTTTTTTTTGCGTGATCTTTTAATAAAGCTTTCATTGTCTTATTCCTCTGCGTTAATCTGAGTATCAGTATAAAACCTCAAGTTAGCTTGAGGTAAAGCGATTTTTCAACAAATTCAAAAAAGAAGATATCTATGCTGGAAGAAGCTAATTTAAGTGTCGGACAAGTAGCTAAGCGCTGCGGTGTAAAGGTATCAACTTTACATTTTTACGAACAGGTGGGTTTAATCAAAAGCCTGCGTAATCAAGGCAATCAACGGCGTTATAAACGTGAGGTATTGCGGCGAATTTCAGTCATAAAAGCCGCACAGAAAATGGGCGTGTCGTTAGAAGAAATTAAAAAGGCTTTTGCCAACTTACCAGATAAAAGAACACCAACTAAAGATGACTGGCAGCAGTTATCACGCTCCTGGCGGCAAGGCTTGAACCAAAAAATAGCATATTTAGAAAAACTCAGAGATTCACTTGATGGCTGTATCGGCTGTGGCTGTCTTTCGATGAAAAACTGTCCAATATATAACCCTGAAGATATCTTAGCCAGTGAAAATAACGGCCCGGTATTACTTGAAAGAAATAGTAATTGATCGTTAACTTTGGCCCTATAGCTTAACTGAGAAAGAACTTATATCTGTGTAAATAACCAATTTCGAGCATCTTGCAAGTGGTAGAAATATTTGCAGTTTTTTAATTGTAACACTGCTGGCTAAGCATTATTAACAATACCAAGCTGAAGTTGATGGTTATATGTCATTGCCCGAGCCAAACCGTTTTGCCTGTTTAACCACAAGATGTGCTGATTAGATATTCTATGCACATTAGACGTGCTCACTTCTTACGCCGTACAGTCAAACAATAAGCAAAACCTTGACCATTCAGGCTATCTACTATTTGTGAACAAACGGCCTGCGTTGCAAAGTTATTAAAATGTCGACTGAAATAGTTTTCAACATTCTGCCGTCAAGTTCAACGGTATAAGTGCCGTGCTCAATCATAACTTTTAAAACTATTGTTTATCTTAGCTTTGCTGACTTTTTTTATACCAACGTAAAAGCTCTTTTTGATCCGCTGGAATTTCTAAGCCTTGATTAACAAATGATAAAGCCTGTTGCGCTAATAGCTGCTCAGCTTTAGCTTCTATTTTAGTTAAACATTGATAGAAAACTTGCTTTTCATCGTCATTTAAAACACTTTCCAGTGCTTGAGCACGAGGCTCTAAGGCATTACTCAGCTGCTTGTACAAGGTCACACCAAGCTCAGTTAAGGTTAAGTGTTTAATATTTTTACTGACCGAGTCAGGTTTCGCCGCGATCAGTTTTTTCGCTAAAAGTACTTTCACTGCTCGGCTAACAGTAGAAGAGTCGAGTCGAGATTGATAAGCAATATCCGCTGATTTAATCGGCATATATGAGCCAATATTAAGCAATACTCGCATTTCTCTCGGCTCTAAATTTGATAAACTACGGATATTTAAATCACGGTTAAGTGCCAACAAATTACTTACTATTGCGACACGATAGGGTAAATGTTCGGATAGGTTCAATGGTTCATCAACTAAATTAGTTAGATTAAACGCTTGCTCTCTCGCTGAAGAAGAAATAATTACACCTTAAATTGTCAGTAAAATCATCCAAAAATCACTTTACCTTGCAGCTAAAGTTGACACAAGTTATATCCATATATTTTCAATACGACTTTCATTTATAAATGAAAATTTGAAATACTTAACGATATTGCATTTGCAATATCGATCATATATGTTAAAACTGAATGAAGTATTTTAAGCGTTATAAATTATCTTTGGAGATCACACTCATGCCCTTAGTTCGCCCTCTTGCTAGCGATGAAAATAAAGAAGTTGTAGAGCTTGCACGATTTTTCAATGAAACCTTAGGTTTTTGTCCTAATAGCGTGCTCACCATGCAGCGACGCCCTGCGATTGCTAAAGCCTTTATTAATTTAAATATGGCTGTAATGGCAAATGATGGCCGAGTTAACGCAGAGCAAAAGCGCTTAATTGGCTATATTACCAGTGCGAATACCGGCTGCCGATATTGTGAAGCTCATACCATTTTAGCCGCGCAACGTTACGGCGGTACAGATGAGCGTCTAGAAAATATTTGGAATTTCCGTGCTAGTACCTTGTACACAGCAGCAGAAAAAGCAGCTTTTGAATTTGCTTTAGCGGCTTCAAGTGTCCCTAATGCAGTTGATGATAATATTGCAAAAGCGCTGCATAACTATTGGGATGATGGTGAGATAGTTGAAATATTAGCCGTTATTTCATTGTTTGGTTATTTAAATCGTTGGAATGATTCTATGGGGACAACCATGGAAGATGGTGCGGTTGAAGCTGGTGAACAGCTATTACAAGCAACAGACTGGAGTCGAGGAAAACACAAATAACCAGGTAGCTGGTGATTTAAACTGGTAGAAATGAGCTACTGAACAATGAATTTGGTATTAAAGGATCTGTTTTCAAGTTAGCAATGACCTAGCTCGTTATTTACTTTAATACACGTTGGTAGCTCACTGTATCGCTCTAATGAAAACTGCATATGACGGCGATTAGCCAATCGTACCTTATTACGATGTAAGGTTCTTTTTCGTTGATTACTTGCTAAATATCTCTTAATTCTCATATTAACCTCTTTAACATACATATTACTGATAGTTTTCAGTAGATACTTTATAACTTAATGTAATTTTAAATACTTACAATCAGTTTTCTTAGTATCACTAAGGTATATGACAATTTCATGACACAGCGCATAATATCAATAAATCCCTGCTATTACTCAACAGCAACAACATGCTCAGCATCAACTAAGACTTGTTTGGTCTGATTATCCATCCAAGTTAACGTATCATAGTAACGACGAATGTTCTCAACATAATTAACCGGTTCATCACCACGAGCGTAACCATAGCGCGTTTTTTTATAAAACTTTTTTTGTTTTAATAAGGGTAAACGCTCTTTTACTTCCACCCAGCGATCAGGATCGCCACCTTGTTGTTGAGTAATTTTTCTCGCATCATTTAAGTGCCCTAAACCAATATTATAAGACGCAAGCGCAAACCAAAGTCGGTCTGGATCTGGAATTCTCGCGGGCATACGACCAATAAGTCGCTTAAAATATTTTGCGCCACCACGAATACTTTGCTCGGCATCTAACCTACTTTTTATGCCCATTTGCTTTGCTGTTGGTAACGTTAGCATCATCATACCACGCACACCGGTATATGAACGGGCATGAGGTTCCCAATGAGACTCTTGATAACTGATTGCAGCGAGTAAACGCCAATCAACCTCTTGTCCATATTTTTCAAATAATGGTTGATATTTCGGCAATTTTTGCTCAATTGCCTGAATAAACATTCGGGTATCAACATAGTTAAATTCTTCAATATGACCATAATGTTTATCATTCAAGGCTAATAAAACACCGTTATGATGAACCTCACCAAAAAACTCAATTAAGCTGGCAAAAATAGAGTTATCACCATTTTTATTAACCATCCAAGCTAAAGGCTCTTCTTGACGAATGGTAAAGCCGATGCTTATTTCAGGATAATAGCGACGACTAATCGCCAAGGTATTACTGTCAGCAATGGTGTAATCAATTTCACCAGAAAGCACACGTAACAGTAATTCTTCGCTATCTAATTCAGCGCTTGTCGACCAAGAGAGTTCCGGGTGAGATATCTTTAATTGTACCAAGCTTTCCACATGGCTCGATTGTTCTACCACCGCTAGCTTGCCGGTTAAATCAGCAAGTTTTCGGGGTCTAATGTTGCCCTGTTTAAAGACTAGCTTTTGACTAACATCATAATAACTTGGAGCAAAGTGATACTGTTCACGACGTTCATCAGTCACGGCTAGGCCAGCTGCTAAAAAATCAACGCCACCATTATCGAGTTGCTGAAACAATTCATTTAAGTTGTAGCTAGGCATCATTTTTAATTCGACACCCAAGTATTCAGCATAGTTTTTAGCTAATTCGTATTCAAATCCCGCTGGACCTTCTGCATCAAGATAATAGCTAGTGTTACCATAAAGCGTGCCGACAGTGACGTAGCCACGATCTATGATGCGTTGCAAACTAGCCGGTGTTTCTTGTGTTTTACAACCAGAGAAAAGCAGCATAAATGGCAGTAAAAACAACACCAACAGCTTATCCATGCTAAGTTTGTTAGCAAATGATTTTATTTGATTTTTTATCATAGTGCCTATTGTCACGTGAATTGAGATATTAAAAAAGCTATTTTTTATAATTGTCAATTATATCGCTAAGAAAATTCCGCCAAAATATGACAAATCATTTCTCTAATTAGGCCATTTAATCTATAATACGCGCGTTTTTTATCCTTAATAAATCTAACCGGTGAAATAGACTATGTCGATGTTGATGAAAACCCTTCGCGGTGCGCCAGCACTATCTGATTTTAGAATAAGTAAACTACTAAATCAGTGTTCTGAACTGCAACTGCCCGTTACGGATATCTATGCTGAATTTAGCCACTTTGCACATATTTCAGAGCAATTGAATACTGAAGAGACTGAAGTTTTACAACAACTTCTTAAGTATGGTCCAACAATTGAAGAACATGAGCCTGTTGGGCAACTATTATTAGTAACACCGCGTCCTGGCACTATTTCACCTTGGTCATCAAAGTCTACCGACATCGCAAACAACTGTGGTTTAACTAAAATCATTCGCTTAGAACGAGGCCTAATTTATTATGTTAGCACCGAAGATTCTTCGCCATTAACCCCAGCGCAACAGTCAACATTAAATAACTTATTGCACGACCGTATGATGGAGACCATTTTTAAGGATCTCAATGATGCAACAGCTCTATTTGCTAGCGCAGAGCCTGGTGAATTAACCAGTATTGATATTGAGCACGGCGGTAAAAATGCCTTAGTACAAGCCAATATTGATCTCGGTCTTGCCTTAGCTGATGATGAAGTTAACTACTTATTTGAAAACTTCAGTAAACTTGGCCGCAATCCGCACGACATCGAACTTTATATGTTCGCTCAAGCTAACTCAGAGCATTGTCGTCATAAAATATTCAACGCAGACTGGACTATCGATGGCGTAAAACAGCCTAAATCATTGTTCAAAATGATCCGTAACACCCATGAAGTCAACCCTGACTTTGTCTTAAGTGCTTATAAAGATAATGCTGCGGTTATGGTGGGTAATAAAGGCGGTCGTTTCTTCCCAAATCCTGCAACCAACGTTTATGGTTATCACCATGAAGACATTCAGATACTAATGAAGGTTGAAACCCATAACCACCCTACGGCTATTTCCCCTTATCCGGGTGCAGCAACAGGCTCAGGTGGTGAAATTCGTGATGAAGGCGCTACCGGTATTGGTTCAAAACCGAAAGCAGGTTTAGTCGGATTTTCAGTTTCAAACTTACGTATTCCTGGTTTTGAACAACCGTGGGAAACTGACTTTGGCAAACCAAACCGTATCGTTTCGGCCTTAGATATTATGACTGAAGGTCCTTTGGGCGGTGCGGCATTTAATAACGAATTTGGTCGCCCGGCTATTTTAGGTTATTTCCGTACTTACGAAGAGCAAGTTAACTCGTTTAACGGCAGCGAAGTACGTGGTTACCACAAGCCCATTATGTTGGCCGGTGGTTTAGGTAATATTCGTGACGAGCACGTACAAAAGCGTGAAATTGTTGTTGGCGCTTACTTAATTGCGCTTGGTGGCCCAGCCATGAACATAGGTTTAGGTGGCGGCGCAGCTTCTTCAATGGCTTCAGGCCAATCAGCTGAAAGCTTAGATTTTGCTTCTGTACAACGTGAAAATCCTGAAATGGAACGTCGTTGCCAAGAAGTTATTGATAAGTGTTGGCAGCTAGGTGAAGAAAACCCGATTGCTTTCATCCATGATGTTGGCGCAGGTGGTTTATCAAATGCTTTCCCTGAATTAGTTTCTGATGGCGGCCGTGGTGGTGTTTTTGAATTACGTAACGTACCAAATGATGAACGCAGCATGGCACCACATGAAATTTGGTGTAATGAGTCTCAAGAGCGTTATGTTATTGCGGTATCAGACAAAAACTTAGCAACCTTTGAGCAAATATGTCTTCGTGAACGCGCACCATTTTCTGTGGTTGGCCGTGCAACTGAAGAAGAACATTTAACGGTGAATGATTCACACTTTGCCGGCAATGAAAAACTTGCTACGCCAATTGATTTACCGCTTGAAGTGTTATTAGGTAAAACACCGAAAATATTTAAAGACGTTGAAACAAAAATAGCGACTGGCGATAACTTTACCGTTGCTGACATCACCTTAGCTGATGCGGCAGAGCGTATTTTATCACTACCTACCGTGGCAGAAAAAACCTTCTTAATTACTATTGGCGATCGCTCGGTAACCGGTATGGTTAATCGCGACCAAATGGTTGGCCCTTGGCAAGTACCCGTTGCCGATTGCGGTGTTACCGCTTCAGCACTTGACTCTTACCACGGCGAAGCTATGTCATTGGGTGAACGCACTCCCGTTGCATTGCTAAACTTTGGCGCTTCAGCACGTTTAGCGGTAGCTGAGTCATTAACCAATATTGCCGGTACTGATATTGGCGATTTGAACCGCATTAAACTTTCAGCTAACTGGATGTCACCTGCGGGTCACCCAGGTGAAGATGCTGGTTTATACGAAGCGGTAAAAGCCATCGGTGAAGAACTTTGTCCTGCGCTTGGCTTAACCATTCCGGTTGGTAAAGACTCAATGTCGATGAAAACGACATGGCAAGAAGCGGGAGAAAATGGCGAAGACAGCGGCGAGCAAAAATCAGTTACTTCTCCAATGTCATTAATCATCACCGCTTTTGGTGTTGTTGAAGACATTCGTAAAACCGTAACGCCTGAATTGAGAATTGATCAAGGCGATACCCGTATCATTGCCATTGATTTATCAAAAGGTAAACAGCGTTTAGGCGGTTCATGTTTAGCACAAGTTTACAAACAGCTTGGCAACGAAACACCTGATGTTGATTGCCCTGAAACCTTAAAAGGTTTCTTCAACGCTATGCAGACACTAGTACGCGATGAAAAACTGATTGCTTACCATGACATTTCAGATGGTGGTTTATTTACCACGGTTGTTGAAATGGCATTTGCAGGCCATACCGGTGTTGATATCGACTTAAGTAAGCTGACATCAGCGTCTGGTAATGACGTAGATGTATTGTTTAGTGAAGAGCTTGGCGCGGTTATTCAAATTCGCGAAAGCGATGTAGATGCTATTAATACAGTATTTGCTAAATTTGGCATTGAAGATTGTTGTACTGATATCGGTCGTATCAATAACGAAGATACCCTGCGCTTTAGCCGTAACGGTGAAGTCGTGCTAGAAAACTCTCGTACTTACTACCGTACAACTTGGGCACAAACCACGTATAAAATGCAATCATTACGTGATAACCCAGAATGTGCACAACAAGAGCATGACGTTAAATTCGATACTGAAGATCCAGGTCTAAACGCTGACTTAAGTTTTGATATTAATGAAGATATTGTTGCTGACCTTATTATCAAAGATGCGCAAAATGCCAAGGTAAGCAATCCTCGTATTGCTATTTTACGTGAGCAAGGTGTTAACTCGCACGTAGAAATGGCTGCGGCTTTTGACCGTGCTGGTTTCATTGCTATTGATGTACATATGTCAGACATTTTATCTGGCCGCACTGACTTAGCCGACTTTAACGGTTTAGTGGCTTGTGGTGGTTTCTCATACGGCGATGTACTTGGCGCTGGTGAAGGTTGGGCGAAATCTATCTTGTTCAACAAAGACGCTAAAGCTATGTTTAAAGCCTTTTTTGAGCGCGAAGATACTTTCTCATTAGGTGTTTGTAATGGCTGTCAAATGCTGTCAAACCTGAAAGAAATTATTCCTGGTGCTGAGGCATGGCCACGTTTTGTGCAAAACAAATCAGAACGATTTGAAGCGCGCTTTAGCTTGGTAGAAATACAAGAAACACCGTCTATCTTCTTTGATGGCATGGCTGGCTCTCGTATGCCAATCGCGGTTTCTCATGGTGAAGGCCGTGCCGAGTTTAGTTCTGATGATGCTATCGATACAGCGAATCTGTCTGGCACTGTAGCTCTGCGTTATGTTGATAACTATGGTCATATCACTGAAACCTACCCGGCTAACCCGAACGGTTCACCTGACGGTATTACAGCGTTAACGACAACCGATGGCCGAGTAACCATTATGATGCCACACCCTGAACGTGTGTTCCGCACTGTGGCCAACTCATGGCACCCTGATGAATGGCAAGAAGATTCACCTTGGGTACGTATGTTCCGCAACGCCCGTAAGTTTATTGGCTAAGCAGCTACGACATTAGTAACTTATCACTCATCTGGTAAGTTTCGGTTATGAAAAAAGCGCCTTTGGGCGCTTTTTTATTGCCTTAATACCAATTGAATTAAGGCAATGTGTGACTACGCATAATGATTGATACTAGTCTTATTTACGGTTGATAGTTTTTAAAGGGGAAGTTAGCTATCGGTTGTTCTTTAGGTCAAGTGATAGCCAAAAGCGGTCATAAATCTTTTGTAGAACAATGATCATATTTAGGGTAATACCACCCTAAATATGATCATTGTTTGTGGGGCTGGTTTAAGCTCAAAGCAGTCGTTAGCTGAATCGTGTTGAAATCTACTTTTTCAACTTATAACTACAAGTTAAAAGCATAAATAAAATTATTGGACTTTATTTATTCATCTAATGCGAATATTGACTCTACAGGAACTTCGAAATACCTAGCAAGTTTTAGAGCAATAACAACTGATGGAGTAAAACGACCTGTTTCGACTGTACTAATTGTTTTTCTAGACACGCCAATTAAGTCAGCAAGTTGCTGTTGAGAAACCTTCCTTTTACTCCGTAATTTCGCAATATTATTATCTAATTGACTATTCATCTTCGCCTCGTAATAGAAGTAATATTGGTAAGCTATAACTGATAAATGACAGCCCAAGTGTAAACTCAGCAAAGTCACTAAAGGATAGATTAACTAAAAAGCTTTGAAAGTGATGACCGAAAACAGAAAAAAACACACAAGGAAAGCACAGGAAGTATTGAATGAATATTTAAACCCTTTATTGTTAATATGATTAAAATACTCATCATTAAAATGACTATACCATATTGTATATCTATCCATATTTCCCATTGATTTTATTGTTTTAAATAATGTAAAAACAATAGATATACCTAAAACTATACTTAATAGACCTAAGGTTATGTATAACCAATCATATAGAGTAATAAAAGGCTCAAGTAATTTGTATAAGGGAGAAGATATAAACATTAACCCTACAAATATCCCTAATAGTGAATTTCTTTTTAAGAAAATCTGTTCGTTTATTGCTGTCGATATGATTTGAGTATTCATTGATTTATTCCATTAACACAAAAATGATACCTGTAGGTTACTTGTGATACCCTAAGTTGTCAATGGTAACCTTTAGGTATCAATCAGTATGAATGAAGATTATTATCAAAAGTTAGCCTGCTGCATAAGAATGGTATGACTATTTGATCGTCTCAACAGCCTCTTTTATTTAAAGTGTCTATGACTGCTTTGGTGGCTTTGTTGACTATCAAGATCAGGTTAGCTCAATAGCTTATGAGCACTAAATATAGCTCAAAAATATATTTATTTTAATGTCCGCTTTCGTATCTAAGCGGACTATTTATTTTGATAAATTCACGCCTAAGTTAATAACCTGCGGGGTCAGGTTCGTTGAAAGTAGTCGGAATTGAATAAACGGAATTATGAATTAGACTTTGGATACCCAAAGAATGTAAAGGAAAAAAAGTTATCATGCCACCCATGATAATAGTCAACAACAATGACACATCAATGCTCTTTCATTTCGAGTATTTAAACACTTATTTATTGAAAAGTTCACTCAACAATTTAGAGTGAGTGGCCTGTTAATTTGTGTTAATTTATCCTGCTAAAAAATCTAAATTAAATAAGGCTTTCCAAACGTAGGAATAATGACTTTTAGAGGATCCAAGTTTAATTTCTTAATTTCTTCTTTAAGCGTCACAATCGGATCATTGTATCCCTCATCTGTTAACTTAAAAGTCCCAAAATGAATCCCGATCATCTTTTTACTGTCTAGGTCTTTAAATGCTTGTAGAGAATCCTTTGGATTAAGGTGGGCATCTTTCATGAACCATCTAGGTTCATAAGCGCCAATTGGGAGCAAAGAAAGGTCGGGTGCACCAAGCTTCTCTTTAATTATTTTAAAAAACTTTCCATATCCTGTATCCCCTGCAAAGTAGATTTTATAAGCATTTTCAATATAGAAACCACCCCAAAGCATTTCTCTTTTATCAAATATACCTCTAGCCGACCAGTGTTGTGAGGGAACAAAAGTAATCTTAGTTTTATTAGCGGTTATACTTTGCCACCAATCAAGATCGACAGCCGCTTTAATTCCGTTATCTTCTAAAAATGACTTCGTTTTCAACCCCGCAACGAATTTTGGGGCATCTCTATCATTTAAGCGCTTGAGCGTATCAAGATCTAAATGGTCATAATGATTATGAGAAATAAGAACAATGTCAATTGCTGGTAAATCATCAAAGGCAATGCCAGGCTTAACAACTCTCTTGGGGCCAGCAAATTGAACCGGTGAAGCTCTGAGTGAATATTGAGGATCTGTTAATATATTTAAATTATCAACCTGAATAAGCACTGATGCATGGTTGATTACAGTAATAACTGGCTTGACTGATCTTTGGGTAGAGGGCTTAAATTGCTTAGAGTCAATTTCATCTGGCCAAGGAGTAGATTCACTCATACTCCCCATTTGCCACTTCAGCAAATCAAGTAGACTTTTATCGACAAAGGGCTCAATGTTATCAAATTTAACACCATCAAAAGGAGCATTAGTCTTTTCATGAGGTTGGGATGTGCAGGAGGAGAGTAAAACGGTAAATACTAACGATAATAACTTTTTCATTTAGTTTGCTCATTATTTCTTAGAAGTTATCATGCCACCCAAGATAATAGTAAGCAACAATGACACATTAATTTAGAGCGTTTAAACACTGATTTATTGAAGAGTTAACTCAACTGAAAAACTTATTCTCAACATATCCAAATAAATATATGTAGGTTGCATTAAGTTCGTTACCACTGCGGTAACATTGAAACTATGCCACTTCAACTAGTCTCAATGAATTTAACATCATTCACCGATATGCTACAAAATTTAGTCTGTGATGAGATGGACGCTCCCAATTACGGCGTCAATGCGCCAAACTGGTTAAAAACAATCAGTTAATTTAAGGAACGTCCGTCATGAAAGTTAGCACAATATCAATTGATTTAGCAAAAAACGTTTTTCAACTCATGGGGTTTACTGAGGCTAATAAAGGCGTTTTTAATAAGCGCTTGAACCGCGCTCAACTGAAGCATTTTATGCAAATGCAACCCCCATGTCGTGTTGTGATGGAGGCCTGTTATTCTTCTCATTATTGGGGCCGGTTGTTTGAATCCATCGGTCACACTGTGCACTTAATTCCTGCGCAACACGTGACACCTTTTGTGCGAGGAAACAAGAATGACAGTAACGATACACTGGCCATATTCGAAGCAAGTAGGCGACCTTTCATTCGGTTTGTCCCCATCAAAACCCAAACTCAGCAAGAAACGTTAATGCTACATCGCTTGCGAGAAAGGTTACTTAAAACACGTACAGCGGTCACTAATCAACTACGTGGTTTATTAGCTGACATTGGCCTTGTTTTCCCGTTAGGCATACCTGCTTTTAATGAAAGTATGCAAGCATTATCACTTGATACCACGTTATCGGTATCAGTTCAGTGGCTAGTTAACCTCAGATCGGGTTAAGCCCTAACCATAGCATTCTTCTCTACGTCACTAATATTAAGGGTTGGCTTATTTTCTTTAAGGCAATAAGCCACTAAACCTGCCAGTAAATTCAACATAAAACTATTAGGGCTACGATGACGCGAATGCTCTATTTGAGATATATTCTTCAATTGATCATTTATCGTTTCAATAATAAACCGTCTAGATAACATTGCTCTATCCCATAACGACATAGCTTTGGCTTTCATATTACGGCGCACGGTTGTTATCAAATCAACTCCTTTTTCCTTCAAACCAACTGTTAATTTTTTTGCTTATATAGCCTTTATCTGCATATAACTTCCCTTTTAAGTTTTTAGCTAAGGCTAATACGGGCTTTGTGTCGTGAACATTGCCAGTAGTTAATTTAGCCTCAACTATTTCACCTCTAAAGTTAGTGACTAAATGTAGTTTGAACCCATAAAACCAACCCATTGTTCCTTTGCCCCGTTCGGCTATACCGTCAAATGTTTTATGTCTAGGAATTCTTAAGTTATGGCATACTTTTATGCTTGTAGAGTCAATAAACTCAATACCTGTAGACTCACCTTTAAGTATTGAAAAGTAGCTAGAAAGTGGAACGACCGCTTTAGGCATCACTTCTAAAAATCGAGTGTAGCTCAATAAGCTAGGGAAATGTGAACGATAAAACTTAGCAATATAACCTTTATAATAATTTTTAAAGTCGCGATGATTTGATGTATGAAAAGCAATTAATATAGTGATTATCTCACTCATAGCCATACGGCATGGACGATTTCGCTTGATACTTCCATCAGCAATTAATTGTTTCTCCCATTGTGGGATAAATACGCGACAAAAATCATCGACATCACAGAATATTTCAACTAGTTTATTCATGCCCGTTCCTTATTATCTTTCTGTTTTTTCTTGGTCGAAAGATCGGATCGTGGAACGGGCACTTAGTTCAATTTAATTAATTCTTATCCCGAGCTGAGGTTAGTTAACGATGTTTATCAAGAATTCAAAACCTTAAACCTACGTATTAAAGCGATTGAAAAACAATTAAAAACTGACATTGAAGCCAATTCATTAGGGCAAATACTATTGAGTATCCCTGGCATTGGTTACCTCAATGCTTCTGCCTTTATTGCCTCTATAGGCAGTGGACAAGCCTTCACCAGTGCACGCGACTTTGCTGTTTGGCTAGGCATTACACCCAAACAATTTGCCTCAGGCAATAAAAGCGTGATGGGCGGCATCAGTAAACGTGGAGACCAATACCTGCGTAAACAGCTTATCCATGGTGCGCGTGCCATCATCGTTCATGCCAGAAAGAAACACGATGCATTGAGTGTGTGGATAACCCAGTTAAGTGCACGAAAACCGTTCAATTGTACCGCGGTTGCCACTGCGCACAAGTTAGCACGCATCATGTGGACATTGTTACAAAAGCAATGCCATTACACGCCTCAACCGGTTAAGGTAATCACATGATTGACGACCCGTTTTACCCTCTAGTAAGCCTGTGCAGGACAAAGGCCATGAGTCTGTGTGGGTGTTTAGGCTGCTAGAGGGGACTTAATTTATCCAGAAAACTTTTCAAGACTGTTGTTGATAAGATGAAAAAAAAAGGCACTAGCCAACTAGAACAAAGCCTGTGAGAGGACAAGTGTATCTATCACGTTTGGGTGAACAATGTTTTAAGGTATTTCTAGTTCGCAACTTATCTGGAGCATGGATAACAAACCATAGCTCGAATATATGTCAGTACAGTTTGCTTTAAGCAAGCGAAAGCGCCTGTCATCATGAACAAAAGTATGAAAAGAGTAATGCTCAGTAATCAAAAACATAAGCCCGTTTTGTTATGTTTTCGTATTCACTTGGGTTGACATCAAGGAAGCGTCCATATATGTCCTGCTAATTTTTCCTTCTTGTGACTAAAAAGCATATCAACGAGCCTAAAGTGACTAGTGCAACGCCCTGCCAAAATGATCCAGTGAGTGAAATCGATAAATATAACGAAGCAAAAAGCGTAGAAAATACAGGTGTAAAATAAGACAGCGTACCTAATAGAATAATATCTCCACCGATCATCGCTTGATTCCACAGCGCATAACCTGCGCCAATCACAATACCGGCAAGTAATAATGTTAACGTTGATAGTAACGTGAAATGTAAGCTAGGCTCGTTACTAAAAAAGTACTGCACCCACAACGCGGTAGCCGTGGCGCTAAAAAAAAGTGTTGTTGCGTTTTTGCCATTGCTAATTCTTTGTGTCACGACACAATAAATGGCCCAAATTATTGCTGCAGAAAAAGCCATAAAATACGTTAAAGGATTGTCAGAGATGTTGCTCAGTAAAATATCTAATGAAATACCTTGCTCACCAGCAATACACCAAGCCACACCTGTAAAGGCTAACAATATACTCGGATAAACTAAAATGTTGACTTTTTTAGCGCTTATTAGCACGCTCAACAGAATAGTTAATGCCGGCCATAAATAATTAATAATCGCCATTTCCATTGCTTGATGTCGGCTATTCGCCATGCCTAAAGAAAGCGCTAAGCAAATTTCATAGGCAACAAATAAGCCACCACCAATCATTAAATAACGCTTTGGATAGCTCTTTATTTTAGGTATGCCCATAACCGACATTAAAAATATAGCGCTAACGCTGTACATCATAGCTGCACCGCCAATAGGGCTAAATAACTCAGACAAATCGCGAATAAAAGCAGTTATAGTGCTCCACAACAAAATGGCGAGAACACCATACAGTGTGTACTTATTTTTATTGGCAAAGGCATAAAGAAAAGGCATAAAAATCAAGATTATCATCATAGTAAAGTTAGCCTTTCACTATCAAGCTTAACTAATGTAGATGCAAGAGCTCGAAGCAGGTTAAATTGTTGTTATATTGTAACGGTGAGTTGTTGCCTTTCATTCGATAGCGCTACTGCAAGCTATGTCACTTTAAATCATGGTATGTTGAGTGCTTAAAAAAGGAAAATAAATCCCGTAGATGTTAAAAAATAAATCTAAATAATAAAATATGCCTACAACAAAAGCATTGCTCATGAACCTTGTAATATTTGAAACATTATCAACTAAAAATTTAGAAATGCTGTTTAAACTTGCACTAGAAAATAAGGTCTTTAATATCGTTGTGTGACAATATCTTATTAGGAGCACGACTAAAATTTTGCCAGCAGTATCTCTTCACCGGTTCAGCAACAACATTGACCGAATAGACATTAAGACTCTTTCTTATATCGATTTCGAATAGAAAATAAACTTATGTATGCTTATTTTCTATATTATACTAATTAGTCATCTTAGTGACTGTGATCAGCGTGCATATTGTGAAAGCGACTATTCAATTCGAAAGTTTATTTATACTCACCATTTTATGGCTAAGAATAGTGCTAAGTTACTGCGTTTTTGGTGCTTTGCTTGTAACATTAAGTTCTGCTTATTTTCAAGAAATTTATATCATACTCATTATTTCAATTATGTTTTTATCACTTATGATTGGTATTTATTTTGCTGAAATAACTCGCCGAAAAATAGGTTTAAAGCAATATCAAAAATATTTACATCAACAAGAGCATTTACGTTACTAACGCCATATGAGTCGTTACCTGCTCATTTATAGCAAGCTCACCTTTACTTAGTGATATTGGTTATCGCTAATTGGCTTTACTCATAACAGCATTATATTATCGATTTACTGGCTCTATAGTTCAATCTATAAACGCCTAAAAACTTCACTCACTATCCTCATCAATATTCATACAATTATTTAGGCTATTTAACCGGTTGCATACAATGATAAGCTTGATTTTAATGCTTTTATCGATATTCTATAAACAATAAAATAATAATAGGATCTCCCCATGCAAGCTCATGACGCATCACCTTTAAGCGATTATATTGAATACCCTAGCGAAGAAATGCTTAAGCGTTCAGCCGATTTTTATAACAATATTAAACGTCGTCATAGTATTCGAAGCTTTAGTGACCGCCCTGTCGCTAAAGAAATAATTGAAAACTGTATTAAAGCAGCAGGCACAGCACCGAACGGAGCAAATCATCAACCTTGGCACTTTGTTGCTATTAGTGATCAAGAGGTTAAAAAGCAAATACGTCAACAAGCGGAAACTCACGAAAGTAATTTCTATCAGGGTCGTGCAGGTGAAGAGTGGTTAGACGCTTTAAAGCCATTAGGCACAGACGCTAACAAACCCTACTTAGAACATGCGCCTTGGCTAATTGCGATATTTAGTGAGAAAAAAGGCGGTACCGATATCGAAGATAAAAACACCAATTATTACGTGCATGAATCCGTTGGTATTGCCACAGGATTTCTCATTAATGCCTTGCATTCAAGTGGCTTAGTTACTTTAACCCATACACCAAAACCGATGTCTTTTTTAAGTAAAATTTGTGGCCGTGACGATAATAGCCGCCCTTACATGTTACTTATTGCAGGCTATCCAAGTGATGATGCTACTGTGCCACATCACGCATCAACTAAAAAAAGTTTGCAAGATATCTCAACTTTTTTATAAGTTATCATTTTCGAGCTTAAGATTAGGTTCAAAAGCTAAAGGCTCTGAGTATCAGCATAACAGAGCCTAAAAGTTAAATTCAGGTTACATAACCTCTTATAAAACAAAATCTAAGGCTATATTAGTACAGCCTTTTGCGCAGTACAGACCGGTAGGTTTTTTATCTTCTGGTAAAACAACTCTAATCGATGTACCGCACTGCTGACATGGTATATCTCGTCCTGCCAAAACTTTTTTTATCAACGCTTTTTGAGCATTAAATGATTTAGCACTGACTGTTTTTAAACGCTTAAACTGCTGTTCATCCATGCTTTTGCCCTGATTTATTTGTCACCTTAAAAGCTCGCTTATTTACTAGAATCAAGACAGTACCAACCATCATAATTACCTGAAAATGGTGCCACACTTGTCGTTAATAACTCTTGATAAGCGGCAATATTTTCATAACTTGCTGACATAAATGGATATGCCGTAATCTCCCATGGAAAAGCATCGTCACCTTGGTAAGGACAAAATGAAAGCTTTTGATTGTTTTCTAATAACAACTGACCGAATTTTAACGCCTGCTCTTGATCGGCAAAAATAACCGAGAATTCAAATTCTCTTTCAATAGTTAAATCATCGCCAGCTTCAAGCATTTGCCATAAAGCGTTACCAACATTGTCTAAAGGAAATAATTCTTCATCGCGTTGCATTTGATACTCTCATTTTGTATTTGCTATTAATCGCTATTTTATCGTTCTATGCACTTAAAAACCACGTCCGATTCGATTAAATCAAAGCAATTTCGCTTTTTACTCACGATATTTTTTCACTAACACCAGAAGTTATGCTGGTGAGATCAATTCTCGTCATAAATTTGTTAAACTAATAGTAATAAATTATTGAGTTGAATTATTTTGAAAAAATTTGAATGCCATATCAACATCGATCGCCCGATAACTATCGTGCAAGCACTGCAAATTCAATGCGATTTAAGTGTTGGTGAAATCAAAAAATCTATTGATAAAGGCGCCTTATGGCATAGCCGAGGTAAAGCTACTCAGCGCTGTCGACGCTTAAAAAAAACCTTAAACATCGGTGACAAACTGCACTTTTATTATGACGAAAATGTGTTGTCTCAAGTACCAACGCCGGCCACGTTAATAGCTGATGTAAATGATTACAGTGTTTGGTATAAACCCTACGGTATTTTATCGCAGGGTTCGAAATGGAGTGATCATTGTACTATTACGCGCTGGGCACAGAAAAACTTAACGCCTGAGCGAGCGGTTTTTCCTGTACATCGACTCGACCGAGCGGCTACAGGGTTAATTTTAGTTGCCCACAGTAAAAAAGCAGCACGAGCATTAAGTCAAATGTTTGAGCAACATCAATTAGAAAAAACCTACCATATTATTGTTCACGGTAACCTGCAACAACGAACACAACCTGAAACGGTTGCATTGGCTATCGATGGTAAGCCAGCTTGTAGTCATTTTTCACATATGGCCTATGATGAGAAACGAGATTTATCGTTATTAAAGGTTAATATAGAATCTGGCCGTAAACACCAGATACGTATTCATGCTGCCAGTATAGGTTTGCCGGTAGTCGGTGATCGGTTACATGGTGTACAACAGTCATTAGCTGATCTGCAGCTTTGTGCTGTAGCACTTAACTTTACCTGCCCTATTCATCAGCTTGAACGCTGCATTGCTCTGCCAGAAGCAATGCGCCCTCAACTGTCGAATTTAGCTCAGTAAAGCTTAGCAGTAGTTATTTTTGGACAAAAAAAGTGAGCTTACGCTCACTTTTATAAAACATTAACAATATGATTCAGTTAATAACAATATTGAAAATCATCATCTGCCATTAAACTCGGTTCATTACCCACTCTTTCAGCTAATGATAACTCTGCCAATAGCGCTACCCCTTGTTTACGTTGCTCTAATGTTAAAGCTTTATAAGGCATTCTAAAAATAGGTGCAACAGCACCTGTCATCATTAATGCGGTATTAATAGCAATAGGGTTAGGCTCGCAAAACAACCAGTTCATTAATGGCTGCATTCGTTGCTGAAGACTTTCATTAGGCGCATCCATGAGTTGGCGCATTAAACTAGGTGCAATATTAGATGTCACTGAAATAACACCATGTGAACCATGAGTATGACGCCCTGCAGCACTTTCATCATCATTACCTGACCAACAAGCAATTCCTCGTTGCTCATAATAAGCAATACGTTCATTACCGGTACATTCTTTAACACCAATAAAGTTATCATGTTTTGATAAAGGTTCAATTAGCTCAGGGGTTAAATCCTGTCCGGTACGCCCAGGTACGTTATAGATAATACCTGGCCCAATATCGAGTACTTTATGAAAGTGTTCGGTTACGCCAGCAAATGAACTACGACCATAATAAGGGTTAATTTGTAGTGTCGCATCCATTCCCGCGGCAAAGCCATATTGTGTGGCTTTAATCGCTTCTCGGGTATTATTACTGCCGGTATTACCGATAATCAGTAAATCGTTACCATGTTTGTGCACACTATGGGCGATAAGGATTAAATGCTCTTCCCACGTCAGCAGGTGCCCCTCGCCAGTTGTACCACCAACCACAATACCATCAACACCCGCTTTGATTTGTTCAGCGACTAGTTGATCATAAGTATTAAAATCTATATCACCTTTAATGTTAAATGGTGTTTTAATTGCCGTAATCAGACTGGCGGATTTAATTTCTTTCATTCGAACTCTCAAAAAATGATGTATGGAAACAGATAATAAGGAACCGATAGTGATGCAATTATCTTAACTAAGAGCGATATTATCAACAACTCGGCGTAGGATAAACATTTCATTGCTCAAGACATGCTGATATTCAAAAATTTGGCTATTTAGCGTCAGTACCCGATAAGCATGGTAATTATCATCATGCTCAAGATCGGCAGCATAGTGTTTATCATGTATAAATTCACTTTTACTGATGGTAAAGTGAATATCTCCAACTAAACCCCAATCTCCCGACTCAACAGATTGTGCTAAAATATTGCCACTTTCATCATGTTCAATAAAGGTAAACTCGTAACGACCATCCGCTGACATTTCAGCAAATTCAGTGAATACCTGTCCAGCTTCATCTTGATCACTGCGATACCATTTACCAAACAGCAGTGTTCGGTGATAAGATTGAATATTTCGGCTCATTTTATAAAATTTCTACTTATTTATGATAAAACTAATGGTTTTCCGATGCTTCAATAATACCATATTTTTGTTTCATCTCTGTCACTAGTTGATTATGAGTACGTAAGAATTGATCAAATTCAAGCATAATCTCAGGATGAAAAATAGTTGAAAGGTGAAAAGCATACCGCTCATGCTTCGTGTGTTCATTCAATACTACGTCATCACTGTTTTTTAGAAATAGCGCTAGGTTATAATCAATGACATTTTTATCAATATTAACCGCCTCAACATTACCGTGTAACAAGTGCTTGATCAGACTGTACGAGGAGGAAGCTTCAACTAGCTCAAGGGTATTATTTTCAATTCTGTCGTACCAAAGCGTTGGTATGAAGCCCAAAATTGTCCCGAGTCTTTTAATCGCTGCACGAGGTAGGTTTTGGTTTTTTTTCAACACATAACTGCCAGCAGTTAACTGTAACACAGGTCTACTATAGATAATATTTAGGTCTTTTAATTGCTCTGTTTGCCAACGTACATTGTCAGGAAACTTAAAATCTATCGCTTCTTCTAAATACCATTTATCAAAACGCTTCAGCGGTAATGCGACAAATTTAAATTGATAACCTCGATAACGAAAAAAACTACTCAATAATGCTTTACTAAAACTGTCTTGCTCAAGATCCTTCGCAGAGAAGTCATAAAAAGGATAATAACTCACATCTTCCACACCAATAATATATTCTTCCGCCTGCAAAGTATTATTGCCGATGAATAAAATGGCAAATAAAGAAAATAGCAATACCGGCGACAGCCTTGTTGTTCTAATCGGGATCAATTGCTCACTCAGTTCATTTGTTTCTGTACTCATCATAGTGCAAATATTTGAGTCTGATGAAGAGTTATAAAGCTGAGTCAAATTAACTCGCCGTTATGATTGATAGTACGCTTACCTTGAAGTTTATTGCACAGAGCCTAAACCCTGCTAACGCTAAAGTAGATATTTAATAACGCAAAATTTTGATGCAGCCATTAACACTCGCTAATTTAACATTTACATCACTATGGCCTATTTTCCCTGATAGATGACGGCCAGTAAATAAATTCTTTGCTGCCACTAAGCCAAAATTAAGCCAAAATCAGTTTTAATACTACCATGCATTTTTCTGCTTCAACACTGGCATTAAATGAATTAGCTACTGACAGCTTAATACTACCGTTAACCGTTTCAAGATCAACCTGTTTTAGATCAGCGGATAAATCACTGTAATTAATGTTAATACTGCCGTTAACTTACTATTATTTACTCAGCCATTTGCTTTAATCGAGCTATTAGCAAGGTTAATTGCCAATAAAGAAACACTTTTCGACACCATAATCATATATTCAACTTTGCGGGTTGATTACGCTTCTAGCTTTCCCGTTCTCTATAACGAGTTTCTACAGTTACCCCATTGATGACTGTTGCATATCAATGACGACATTATCTCTATCTTTTTGACTATCAGTATTAGTACCCAATAGCATAATAAAACATGTGATCAGAAAAGTTTTTATAATTGAAGTAAACATAGTATTCCCTTAAATTTAATAATTTACTATGTAATAACTAAGTGAGCTTTAATCTTCAAAAGGTTTAAATCATTATAAAAAATTTAACTAAACTTGCCGAGCAATCATGACAATTTTTCGTTAACATAAAACAACAGTGTAATTAAATTTTGGAGTAACATGGACACGCAAGTGAACTTATTGTTGACGGGCAACGAATTAATGAATGGTGATATTATCGATACCAATTCACTCATGTTTGCCGAGCAACTCAATAACATTGGTTTAAGTATCAACAAAAAAATCACTATTGGTGATGACTCTGAGCAGTTATGCTCAGAAATAGTCCAACTTAGCCAAACCGCTGATCTGTTGATTATTAATGGCGGACTAGGCCCTACGATTGATGACCTAACATCTCCAGCCTTAGCTCAAGCCTGCGGTGTTGATTTACAACTTCAACCACAAGCGCACTCACATCTAAAAAAATGGGCAGCAAGACGAAACATCATACTCAATGAGCCTAATTTAAAACAAGCTTATCTCCCTAAGGGTTGTAAAATAATTGCCAACACCACTGGTAGTGCTGTTGGCTTTAGCATCACACTCGGCAAGTGCCTCATCCTTTGTACACCGGGAGTACCGAGTGAATTAGCTCAGATGTTAAAAGATGAGATTATTCCTAACTTGCAACTACGTTTTCCTAATGCAATTAAGCCCTCTATTGCCCGTTTACAAACCTTTGGCGTTGGTGAATCAACATTACAAGCACTGATTGATGACAACTTACCCGATTGGCCTAAAGAAGTGGCTATCGGTTTTCGTGCTGCCATGCCCTTGCTGGAAATAAAATTAACCCCACTAAACTCACAAGGAAAAAAAAACCTAACATCAAGTCTACAAGCCATCAGTCAATTACTCGGTGATCATATCCTCCAGACCGGTGAAAGTGATAAAAACACCCTCGCTGAATATCTGGTGCCATTACTGATTAAATCAAAGCAAAAAATTACTGTAGCAGAGTCTTGTACTGGTGGTTTAATCGCAAGCCAAATCACCGCAATAGCAGGTTCCTCAGCGATATTTGAGGCCGGCTATGTTACCTATTCGAATGAAATGAAAAGTAAAATGCTCGATGTTCCTAGCGCAACATTAGCTAATCATGGAGCCGTTAGCAAAGCAACCGTATTGGCTATGGCTAATGGCGCACTGGAAAAATCTGCCGCTGACTATGTTATTGCTGTCTCTGGTATAGCTGGACCGGATGGTGGCACAGCAGATAAACCTGTCGGCTCTGTCTGGATCGCCTGGGGCACTAAAAAAACCTTACAGGCAAAATATCATTATATTCCGCGAACAAGGCTACAATTTCAACAAGTAGTGGCGGCTCGAGGCTTAGATTTAATTCGAAGAATGTTAATAAATAGTAAAGAATGTCCGAACTATGAGCGAGTTAGCTAATTAAAATACAATATTAAAACAACAGTACGGTTTTATATTGCTTAGTAATTCAAATCTTTATATATTTAAAGGTAACTAAAAATAATGGCTTACCTTGTACTCGTACGAAATAATAAGTTATTAATTTCAATATTTGCTTTTATATAAATGAAAACGTACTTTTAACCGTTATAATTAAAAGCTGCAAGTAACTGATTCTCAAAAGGAGAATGCTTTGAACGATAAAAATTTTATAACCAGCGGTCGTAATACCATCATTCATAAAAATAGAAAGTTTGATCTACTCGTGATTAATGGTAACCATCCCGTTGCTATAGTGAGCCACGCAGGTATAGGTTTATATAAGGGTGACATGCCCCAAAAACGAGCTGAGGCAAAAAAAGCCTACCAAGAAGTTGTTGATGTTAGCGCCTCGGAAGTCTTTGGTGAAGAAAAAACCTTAGTGTTTATTCAGGCTTTGGATAATAAAGAATATAAACTTGATTATTCAAAAGTCGGTACAGCAAGTTTTATCAAAGTTCATCAAGAGAGTTACCTCTAAACCCCTGAACTTGGTAAAATAGTGGAGTTATAAAGTGTGAGCAAGGCAAGTTTAGTCAGTAACGATAAAAATAATATCGATTTAGTGCTGTCTCCAGTAAAAACAAAGACGCCGTTAACAGAAGTTAATATTAACGAATTAATCGAAAGCTCGGAGTATAGTAATTTATATGTTGATAGTGGCAATATCAAAAGTGCCATAGCAGAACTAAATAGTGTTCTTAAAACTTTGTCAGAAAACCAACCTGGCCGCGAAATAACATATCAAATACTTGAGCGACGTGATGCAAGCATTTCAATTTCAATTGAACAAGACAACATGTCAGCATCGGCTGAAATATCAACCGCATTAGGTGGCCAACATATGAGCGCAAAAGCCATATTAAATGCCGCTCAAGCTGCCAATGTTTGTAAAGGTTTCAGTAAAGAACAATTAATAAAACTTGCCAAGCAAGCCGCCAAAGAGCCCGCGGGCTCAATCGTTAAAAGTGAAATAGCGCATGGGAAATTACCAATAGATGGTAAAGATTCCCGCATCAAGCTCTTGGTTGAGAGCGCACAAGATAGGATTTTAAAACCGAAAAAGCGTGAAGATGGTAGTGTCGACATGCGCGATCTTGGCGATATTATCTGTGTGAAAGTAGGTGATCCTCTGGCTAAGAAGATCCCGCTGACGGATGGTATTCAAGGGTATACCGTTACCGGTGAAATATTAACACCTAAGCCGGGTGAGGATATCAACATACATGTCGGTGAAGGAACCAGTTTAAGCCCGAAAAATAATAGTATTTTAGTTTCCACTAAAGTCGGCCTACCTCGTATTATCGAAAACGGCATGGAAGTTGACAGTATTTATCAAATGAAAAATGTTGATGTCAGCACTGGTCATGTAAAATTTGAAGGCAGCGTTATTATTGACGGTGATGTTTGTGAGGGTATGAAGGTTTTTGCCACCGGTGATATTTCCATCGGCGGTTTTGTTGAGTCTGCGTCCTTAGATGCCGGCGGTGACATTACCATAGGCACCGGTATTATAGGAAAAAAACAAGAAGTTGAAGGTATTGACGTTTCTGAAATATCGATGAGCGCCAATATCAAAGCTGGCGGTAAAGTGTTTGCTAAATACAGTCAATATGCTGAAATTTCCTGTGACTCATTACGTATTGAAAACCAAATGATGCACAATATCGTCAAAGTTGCTAAAACCTTATGGCTTGGCAGTGAAGCGAAAGCCAATGGTAAACTCATTGCTGGCTATATTCGTGTCGGTGAATCCGTTCGAGCGGGTACCGTTGGCGCCACTGCGGGTAGCATGACATTCATTACCTTTGAAGACAAAATTAATGATTACCTCAAACAAATGGCGGATCTAGATCTGACGGTAAAAACTGAGTCGGACAAAGCATCAGAGTTAAAGCTTGCCGCAGAGAAATTAAAAAAGCTACCTAAAGATAAAGCCAATCCTAAAATGTTAGCAAAGGTAATGTCAACCTATCAACATCACGCTAAAAGCATGGGAAAATTACTCTTTGAAAAAGAGGCTCTTGAAGCCACATTACAAGAGTACATGACAAGCGTTTATGTTGAAGCAAACGAAAAAGTGTACCATGGCGTGCAAGTAACCATTGGCGAGTTTCATGAAAGAACTCGCCGAGAATATGGCCCAAGTCGATTCGCTTATAAAGAACGAAAAGTTCATATAGACCCAATTGTTTCGACATAAAAGTCGCCACTGAAACCCTGAAATAGTATGGAGTTTTGCTATGGCATTGATTGCCCGCAGCCTATTAATTTTCTGTTTGTGTGTTGGCGTAGTAAACGCTCAACAATGTGATATTAATTTCAATTATGCTGTAATTATTGACCCTGCTCATGTACGCATTGTTAATCACGGTCAAACTTATGTACAAATTAATGGTCAACACCAACTTTTTGTTCATGGTCGTGAAATTCAGCTTAGTAACGAGCAAAAAGTTCAGTTAAGTGAATACGCTAGTGGCATTAGATCACAGGTACCCGCGATTGTTTCTATTGCCATTGAAGGTGTCGAACTTGGACTTAAAGCGGTGAATAAAGTCATTAGTAGCTTAACGGGCGAAAATAGCGCCTCACATCAGCAGTTCCAAGAAAAATTTGATGAAATGAAATGGCGACTACGTTCACGATTCAATCATAGTGATGAAAGTTATTACATTGCACCGCAAGATTTTGACGATTTTGACGAAATTTTTGCTGGTGAATTTGAAAAAGAGATCGAAGCGATTGTTTCCGATTCTGTAGGTTCAATTCTCGTTGCGGTCGGTGAAGCAATGACTCATCGTGAAGAGCAAAGTACAGAGCAACGTGTTGAAACTTTTGATCAACGCATTGAAACAATGGGAAATGATCTCAAGCTCGATATTAGTAAGCAAGCTAATGCTTTAGAAATAAAGGCAGAGGTAATTTGTGCAAGCTTGGTCAAACTAAATGCTATAGAGAACAAGCTGCAAATGGAAATCCCGGCCTTAGCAGAATTCAACTTAATTGAAACTAATTAATCGTTTATTTACTCATTTCATCGCTATAAAAAAGCCTGCAACTGCAGGCTTTTTCTATTTTAACTACATATTAGGATAATTAGGACCGCCGGTCCCCTCTGGTGTCACCCAAGTAATGTTTTGACTTGGATCTTTTATGTCACAAGTTTTACAATGCACACAGTTTTGCGAGTTAATAACAAACTTATCTCCCTCTGGTGTACTTTCAACTTCATATACCCCTGCTGGACAATAACGCTGAGCAGGCTCATTATATTTAGTTAAATTAACACTAATTGGGATACTGCTATCAGCTAACTTCAAATGACATGGCTGTTCTTCTTCATGATTGGTGTTTGATAAAAATACTGATGACAGTTTATCAAAACTCAATTTATTATCAGGTTTTGGATAATTAATCACCGGAACATCTTTTGCAAGCTTCAATTGCTCATGATCTAAGCTTTCATCTTTAAAATTAAATGGTAATTTTCCGCCAAAGAAATTTTGATCAATAGTATTATAAGCCCCACCTAAAAAGGTACCAAACTTATGCATAGCAGGGCCAAAGTTACGGGTATTATAAAGCTCATCATACAACCAAGAGTTTTGGTACTTCTCGGTGAAGCTTGTAAGATCTTTAGCACCTTCGTCTCCTGCAGCTAAGGCTTCAAATATCGACTCTGCTGCTAACATTCCGGACTTCATTGCGGTATGGTTACCTTTGATTTTTGCAAAGTTAATGGTACCCGCGTCGCAACCCACTAATACCGCACCAGGCATGGTCATTTTAGGTAACGAATTAAAGCCGCCTTTCGCCATAGCTCTTGCGCCATAAGATACGCGCTTGCCACCTTCTAAATATTGGGCAATTTTTGGATGATGTTTATAGCGTTGAAACTCATCAAACGGGCTCAAATGTGGATTGCTATAGTTTAAGTCAACAATTAAGCCAACAAATACTTGATTATTTTCTGCGTGATATAAGTAACCACCACCAGTTGTATCTTTCTCTAACGGCCAACCCGCAGAGTGAACCACTAAACCTTCTTGATGCTTTGCCGGGTCAATATCCCAAATTTCTTTAAAGCCTAGACCGTAGTGTTGCGGTGATTTATCAGCATCTAAGGCAAACTTAGCAATAAGCTCTTTACCTAAGTGGCCACGACAGCCCTCAGCAAAAACCGTATATTTAGCTTTTAATTCCATACCAGGCATAAAAGAATCTTTTTGATTACCTTCTGCGTCTAAGCCCATATCACCAGTAATAACGCCACCAACACTGCCATCGTCATTATAAATAATGTCATGGGCTGGAAAGCCTGGAAAAATTTCTACGCCTAATTGCTCAGCCTGTTCAGCTAACCAACGGCAAACATTACCCATGCTCACAATGTAGTTACCTTCATTATGCATGGTTTTAGGCACACCAAAGCCCGGTAATTTAACCGCACTTTCTTCGCCATTAAACAAATAAATATCATCACCAGTAACGGCGGTATTCAAAGGAGCACCTTTTTCTTTCCAGTCAGGAAATAACTCATTTAATGCTCGTGGCTCAAAAACTGCCCCCGAAAGAATATGGGCACCAACTTCAGAGCCTTTCTCAACGACACAAACCATGAGTTCTTGTTCTTTTTCTTGTGCTAACTTCATTAATTGACAAGCAGTTGACAGGCCTGCAGGACCGGCTCCAACAATTACAACGTCAAATTCCATTGATTCGCGTTCCATAACATCTCCCATCATTCTATTTTTATGAAAAATTCAAACACTCGTTTGATTTTCAAACACCTGTTTGATAACATCAAACATTATAGATATTTTCGTGTTAAATACTATCTTGTATTGCATTATTTACCGATAATATTTGTTTAAGCGCAATTTGACTGACGATATCGACAGAAGACGTTGACGTAAACGTAATCTACAAGTAGTCTTTCAAACCATTATTCCAGTGTTAAGCTGAGTTTTTATTTAGTTTGGCCAATATTACTTACAACAAGCACAATCAGAGGCAACGATGAAAGTATTAGTACCCATCAAACGCGTTATTGACTATAACGTAAAAGTACGTGTTAAAGCAGACAACTCAAATGTCGATCTTGCTAATGTAAAAATGGCAATTAACCCATTTTGTGAAATCGCAGTTGAAGAAGCTGTTCGTTTAAAAGAAGCAGGAATAGCAACAGAAGTTATTGCCGTATCTATTGGTGATAAATCTTGTCAAGAGCAGCTGCGTACAGCTTTAGCTTTAGGCGCTGATCGTGCTATCCAAATCGATACTGATCAGAATTTAGATTCTATCAACGTGGCTAAATTATTGCAGAAAATTGTTGAAGAAGAACAACCTCAACTGGTTATTCTCGGTAAACAAGCTATCGATAGCGATAACAACCAAACTGGCCAAATGCTAGCTGCTCTTACAGGCATGGCACAAGGTACATTCGCTTCAGCTGTTAGTGTTGACGGTGATAAGGTCAATGTGACTCGTGAAGTTGACGGTGGTTTACAAACTATCGCATTAAACTTACCTGCAATAGTCACAACTGACTTACGTTTAAATGAACCTCGTTACGCGTCATTACCAAACATTATGAAAGCTAAACGTAAACCTTTAGATGTAAAAGCTGCAGCTGACTTTGGACTTGATCTAACATCACGCACGACTTTAATTAAAGTTACACCTCCTGCAGAACGTAAAGCCGGTATTATTGTTGAAAGCATTGATGAATTAGTAGAAAAATTAAAAAATGAAGCGAAGGTGATCTCATGAGCATTTTAGTATTTGCCGAACACGATAATAGCCAATTAAAAGCTGATACCTTAAAAACTGTTGCAGCGGCACAAGCAATTGGTGGTGACATTCACCTCTTAGTTGCTGGTCATAACTGTCAAGCAGTAGCTGATGCAGCAAGCAAAGTTAACGGTGTATCAAAAGTATTGATTGCTGATAATGCAGCTTACGAGCATCAATTAGCTGAAAACGTTTCACTGTTAGTGACTGAACTTGCAGCAGATTATACTCACATCATTGCGACAGCCTTGACGACTGGTAAGAACTTTATGCCACGTGTTGCTGCCTTATTAGATGTAGCACAAATCTCAGACATTATTGCTGTAGAAAGTAGTGACACATTTGTTCGTCCTATCTATGCAGGTAATGCCATAGCAACCGTACAAAGCTTAGACAGCAAGAAAGTGATTACTGTTCGTCCTACTGGCTTTGACGCTGTAGCAACCGATGGTAATGCTGAAATAGTTGTTTTAGATATAGTAACTGATGCGGGTATTTCTAGCCATGTCAGCGAAGAACTGTCAGTTTCAGAGCGTCCAGATTTAGGTGCTGCTTCAGTCGTTATTTCAGGCGGTCGTGGTATGCAAAATGGTGATAACTTCAAACTACTTGAAGGTATAGCTGATAAGCTAGGTGCTGCTATTGGTGCTTCTCGTGCTGCTGTTGATGCTGGTTTTGTACCCAATGATATGCAAGTCGGCCAAACAGGTAAAATTGTTGCTCCTGACTTATATATCGCTGTAGGTATTTCAGGCGCTATTCAACATTTGGCCGGTATGAAAGATTCAAAAGTAATTGTTGCCATCAATAAAGATGCTGAAGCGCCAATTTTTCAAGTAGCTGACTATGGTTTAGTTGCTGATTTATTTGATGCTTTACCTGAGTTAGAAAGTAAGCTTTAAGCTAGTAATCTCATAGTAAAAAGCCCATAAAATAAAACCACTCTTGTAGTGGTTTTATTTTATCTAAAAAATAATAAATTTGACTCCCCCCCTTTAAGCATTATCTGCAGAGAGCACAGGCAAACAAGATGTATTAAGATAGTATCGCTATGCTAACTATTTTAGTTTGAAAATTGCTATAATCCCATGGATTGTTTTGTAAAAGTACTACGCCCTGTTGCTTAATAGCTATTTATAACCGCTAAATATTATATTAATTACTATCGAGTTTACCTTTTATAAACGTAATAAAAATACCAATTTAAAGAACAATAGACACTATTATGACAAAAACATTTTCAAGTCTGAGCGATTTAGCTGGAGCCTTTGGCAAAAGTATGGATAACGATAATAATTCCACAACCAGCCATGATGAATCATTAGTTTATTCGACATCGCAAGGAAGGATCAAACATTCGACAACAGAAGCAATAACGGCTTCTGACGGTTTTGCAAAAGTACGTAGAGAAACCAAAGGCAGGAAAGGTAAAGGTGTTGTCACAATCACCGGTTTAGGTTTAGACAATAAAGCCTTAAAAGAGTTAGCGAAAAAACTCAAGAAAACTTGTGGTACCGGTGGTAGTGTTGTCGGTGAAGTCATAGAGGTCCAAGGTGACAAACGCGAAGAAATAAAATTAGTCCTTGAAAAGAATGGTTTTAAAGTCAAATTTATTGGTGGTTAGACACCAATCACCGTAACAGTTGAGTCATATTATGAACCCGAATGAATTATCTTTACTTGTTGTTGAGCCTTCTGATTTACAAAGAAAAATCATCATTAAAGAATTAAAGCAACAAGGTATAACCCAAGTTGCCGAAGCTAAAAATATTACTGAAGCATACGAAAGCGCCAAAAAACATCCTCATGATTTAATTACCAGTGCAATGTATTTTAATGATGGTAGCGCGATAGACTTATTACATAAAATAAGAAATAACCCTAGCATTGCTGATACGCCTTTTATGTTAGTTTCAAGTGAACATCGACGCGAAAGCTTAGAAGAATTTAAACAGTCTGGGGTTATTGCACTTTTACCAAAACCTTTTACTTCAGCACACTTAGCAACGGCCATTGATACGACTATTGATTTACTATCAACTGATGAGCTCGAGCTCGAGTACTTTGATGTTCATGAAGTGCGAGTATTACTGGTTGATGATAGCCGTCTTGCTAGAAATCATATTAAACGTGTGCTAAATAACTTAGGCTTACTGAAAATAATTGAAGCAGCTGATGGTAGCGAAGCCATCACATTATTAAAAGAAAGTATGTTTGATCTTGTTGTTACTGACTACAACATGCCGGAAGTTGATGGTAAAGAACTAACACGCTATATTCGCAACGAAAGCACACAGTCACATATTCCAATCCTAATGGTAACCAGTGAGAGCAACGATACACATCTTGCTAATATACTAACCGAAGGCGTAACTGCAATGTGTGATAAACCTTTTGAACCAGAAAACGTCAAAAAGATTTTATATAAAATATTGGAAGAGTAAGTGCATTAACTCGTAATACTAAATTGACGTAATTTCATTGCTATTTTGTTATGAGATACTTTTAGTCGCTCAGCAAGCTTGCGTGTGGTTGGGTAATATGGATATAAGTGAGTGATTAATTGCTCTTCGAAGGCCGCTTGCGCACTCGCCCAATCACCAACTTCGTTTGCGACACTAACTTCATTTATATTAGCCACGTCATGTTGCTTGAACTGAGCTAAAGCTACTGAAATATCTTCTGCATAAATATCACCTTGTTCGTTTAATGCTACCGCCCTAAATAGCACATTTTGTAATTCTCTAATATTTCCGGGCCACCGATAAGAAGCCAAAAGCTGCATAGCACTTGTATCTACCAGAGGTAGTTTCACATTCATTTGTGTGGCCGCCAGAGCAACGAAGTGACGAGCGATTAAAGCAATATCCTCCACTCGCTCTCGTAATGGCGGTGAATTTAAATTAAGCACATTGAGTCGATAAAATAAATCTTCTCTAAATTTTTTCTGACTGATCATAGCTAACAGATCTTGATGCGTGGCGCTAACCACTCTTACATTCGCCTGTAATTCTTTGGTGCCACCAAGTCGACGAAATTTAAAGTCCTGAAGAAACCTGAGTAACTTTGCCTGTAAGTACGATGACATTTCCGCAACTTCATCCAAAAATAAGGTCCCCCCTTCAGCTAATTCAAGTAGCCCTGGCTTACCACCTTTTTGCGCGCCAGTAAAAGCGCCATTTGCATAGCCGAATAATTCACTTTCAAGTAAGTGTTCAGGTAAAGTAGCGCAATTTACCGCTAAAAATGGTGCTTGCTGTCGATAACTTGCGTTATGTAAAGCACGGGCAACAAGCTCTTTGCCGGTACCGGTTTCACCATTAATTAAAACCGGTAGCTCTAACTCAGCAAAGCGCGCTGTTTGTTCTTTAAGTAGTTGAATACTTGCCGATTGCCCAATAATATTATCAATACCTTGTTCATCACGAGTTTGTAATATCGAAATTTGTCGACCTAAACTGCTGATCGACTTTAATGAAATAACCGCCCCTGAGCTATTTTCTTGTTCGCTAATGGGGCTAATTTCTGCGATATAGCTCTGACCCGCGATATCAACATTTTGCGAGCTAATTTTATCGAGCAAAGGTAAGACTATTTCTATATCAAGTATATCGCTGATCAAAACGCCTGCCAGTTCTTCACCCGCTAGTGGTGATGTCCCTATATGCCGCTGGTGATTCACCAACAACTTTTCACTCGCTCGATTTAGTGCCATCACACGCGCATTAACATCAATATCGATAATAGCATCAGGTAAGCGATTCACTAAGGCCCTTAAATGCCGCTCTCGACTTTCAGAGGGTAATAAATCAACCTCACTGCAATGATTAACACCGGATACGGCCATCAAAGCAATTTTTACCTTGCTGAAACTAATGGCACTAGGAGCTAAATGAACAAATATAAACTGAGAGCTCACTTCCATCGCTTGCATGTTTAGCGTCAAACGGGTGAATGTAGCCAGTATTTCTTGGCTAATTCCCATCCGGTCTTCCGATTTTATTTCTATGCGCATATTTTTGCCTGAGTTATACGCCAAGATTGTAATAAAAAAATTACAGCGTAATGTTAATATTACAAGCAGAATAAACAGACTGCAAGTCATATAAATTGGCAATCTATTAAATTTTTTTATCATCCTCAAGTGATTACTAGGTTATTTTGTAATAAAAAAAATACAAAACACATCTTATTATAATATAAAACACGTAATATACTGATAAATATAAGATTTAATTAGTGGCAGTATATTTGCATTGTGATAATTCATCAATATTAATGCACAGCTAACAACAATAATAATTTTCTAAATGAGGTATTCCATGTCGACAAGTAAGCATATTGAAACTCAAGCTATTCATGCTGGCCGAATTAATGACGAGCAATTTGGTTCATTAGCCACACCACTTTATCAAACCTCAACCTTTATCTTTGAAAACGCACAACAAGGTGCAGATAGATTTGCAGGCGAAGCAGAAGGCTATATTTATAGCCGCTTAGGCAACCCTACCACTCGACAATTAGAAATGCGGGTTGCTGCAATGGAAGAAATGGAAGACGCTGCAGCAACAGCTACTGGCATGGGCGCAGTATCTGGCGCGCTCTTGGCCAACTTGTCATGCGGTGACCATTTGATTTCTTCAAAAGCAGTTTATGGTTGCTCATTTGCGCTGATGAATCATCAATTAACCCGTTGGGGCATTGAAGTTAGCTTTGTTGACATGGCTAAACCCGCAGAAGTCGAAGCGGCGATAAAACCAAACACTAAAGTGATATTTTTAGAAACACCGGTAAATCCTAATTTGGCGGTATATGACTTGGCTGCAATAGGTAAAATTGCCCAGCAACACAAGATTATTTCTGTCGTCGACAATACCTTTTTAACACCGGTACTACAACAACCTAAAAAATATGGCATTGACATAGTCGTACATAGCGCCACAAAATATTTAAATGGTCACGGTGATGTGGTTGCCGGCATTATTTGTGGTAGCAATGAAATGATCATGAACATTAAAATGACGGTTTTAAAGGATATCGGTGCGACGATGAGCCCACATGATGCATGGTTGATCATGCGAGGTCTGAAAACCTTACCAATACGTATGGAACGCCATTGTAACAACGCTCAAATAATTGCCGAGTTTTTAGAAAGTCACGAAAAAGTAGCACAAGTTTACTATCCTGGTTTAAAAAGTCATCCAGGGCATAAGTTTATTGGTTCACAAATGAAAGCCGCTGGCGGTGTTATTGCCTTTGAAATTGATAGTGACTTAGCGGGTGGTAGTGACTTTATTAACCGCATGCAGCTATTCTCAATTGCGGTAAGTTTAGGCGATGCTGAGTCACTTATTCAGCACCCTGCTTCAATGACACACTCTCCATATACCCAAGAAGAACGTGTAGCTGCAGGCATCAGTGATAGTTTAATTAGAATATCTGTTGGACTTGAAAACGTCGATGATTTACTAGCAGATTTGAGTCAATCACTTGCAATGATAAAATAATCAACTAGTCGTAAAGCGTTGCTTAAAACAAGCAACGCTAACTATGCTATTGGTTGTGTTTACCTTGCGTTTAATTCTTAGTTGATAATATTGTCAATAGCTTAGGTAGTATACGTAGCTTAATTTCAGCTAATGCTTCATCAGTATAAGGTGTTAGCGCTTGCTGACCCCAAACAGGTTTTGGCCAGCAAGCATCATTCTTAAAACGTACAATATGGTGCATATGCAATTGCGGTACTACATTGCCTAGCGCTGCTACATTCATTTTATCACCTTTAAACTCTTGCATAAGTATCTCACTTAGCATACTTGACTCATTTAAAAGCTGCTGCTGCTGCTGCCAGTCAAGTTGATAAATATCTTGAATATCATCAACTTTTGGCACTAATATAAACCACGGAAACGCACTATCATTACACAGTAGTAATTGAGAAAGCGGCAAATCGGCAATAACAAAACAGTCATTGGCTAATTGGTGGTGTAATTGAAATTGTTCACTCATATTGTTACTTCATCCTATATTTATATTAACGCTTATTCCGACGACCTCGACCTCGCGCTATCTTTTTTGCCTCTCTAGCGGCAACTTTATCCGCCTCAACTTTATCGAAATGAATAACCTCAGCAAGCACCATTTCAGGTGTTTCAAAAGTAATAGCACCCAAAGTTTTATCACGAATTTCATTAATTAATATTTCAGAAGCTTTATGAAAGTCGATATGTCCACCACTTTTAACACAACCGCGACGCCTACCTATGGCTTCAATTAACTCGACGTCCTGCTCTGGTAAATCATCAAGCTTATAACGCTCTTTTAAACGTTCAGGGTAAGCAGCTAGCAAATATTCAGCGGCAAAACAGGCAATTTCTTCATGATCGAAAGCCGTATCTTTAACAGCACTAGTAATAGCTAAGCGATAACCACTATTTTCATTAACTATCTTCGGCCAAAGCATACCAGGGGTATCATATAAATATAAACCGTCATCCAAACGAATTCTTTGCTGTCCTTTGGTGACTGCTGGCTCATTACCTACCTTTGCCTTAGCTTTGCCTACTAAGGTATTAAGCAAGGTAGATTTTCCAACATTAGGTATCCCCATGATCACGGCATTAATTTGTTTACCAGCTTCATCTTTATTTGGCGCTAATTTCCGGATTAAATTTGGTAAAGTCTTAGCAACAGATGGCGATTCTGTTGTCAGAGCAATCGCTTTAACATTATGTTGAGATTCTAAATAACTAAGCCATTGTTCAGTAACTTTTGGATCAGCCAAATCAGACTTATTTAGAATTTTAATTAAAGGCTTATCCCCACGAATTTCAGTGATCATAGGGTTTTCGCTACTAAAGGGTAAACGAGCATCGCAAACTTCAATCACCACATCAATTTGCGGTAAAATTTCTTTAATCTCTCTTTGGGCTTTATGCATATGCCCTGGGAACCACTGTATACCAGTTCTACTCATCGGATATTTTAACCTTTAATCTAATACCTATGTAAATATTGCTATATCGCGTATTTAATAATTTATGTGACTAAACACGACTATCGGACACAGTTTACACCATTAGTCGCTATTTGTTTTTTTTAAACACTAAACCTAGTTTAGTGTTTACCAAGAACTTCTCAACACCACTGCAAAAAAATTCACCATTACAGAATAAAAATTCACAAATATGATTGAAAAAAGCACAATAACAGTACAGAATTGTTTTTACTTTACGATCGAATTTTTAATATAAGTAAAATAAATTAAGCATTTCATTAGTAAAAACAATAGTTTTTTCTAACCTCGATATGCTTAGTCCAAATATGAAGTGATTAAACTTAATTTTGCTTATAAAATAAATTCTTAAGGATGAAATTATATATGTCGTACATTCATAAGACTATTGCAGATTTAAAAAATAGCAGCCCTGCTCAAGCTGAATTTTACCAAGCAGTAGAGGAAGTTTTAGATTCATTAGCGCCGATATTAGAAAGTAATAAACTATATCAGCAACAAGCTATTATTCAACGCCTTGTTGAGCCAGAAAGACAAATTATGTTCCGTGTACCTTGGGCCGATGACCAAGGTAATATTCAAGTTAATAAAGGCTATCGTATCGAGTTTAACTCCGCCTTAGGGCCTTATAAAGGTGGGCTAAGATTTCATCCTAGCGTAAATGCCAGTATTATAAAATTTTTAGGCTTTGAGCAAATATTCAAAAATGCCTTAACCGGCTTACCTATTGGTGGTGGTAAAGGGGGGTCTTAACTTTGATCCTAAAGGTAAATCTGATAGTGAAATAATGCGTTTCTGTCAATCCTTTATGTCTGAATTATATCGCCATATAGGTCCAACTACCGATGTCCCAGCAGGCGATATCGGCGTTGGCGCACGTGAGATTGGTTATATGTTTGGTCAATATAAAAGATTAACAGGTCGCTACGAAGGTGTATTAACGGGGAAAAGTTTGTTATGGGGCGGGTCGTTAGCTCGTAAAGAAGCAACCGGCTATGGCGTGGTTTATTTTGCCGACAATATGTTGGCAATAAAACACGATAGCTTGAAGAACAAACGATGTTTAGTTTCAGGCTCAGGTAATGTTGCTATTTATGCGATAGAAAAACTTTATCAGATTGGTGCAACGCCCATTTCCTGTAGTGACTCAACAGGCACTATCTACCATCAAGAAGGCATAGACTTAACCTTACTAAAACAATTAAAAGAACAATCAAGAGTAAGTCTAAAAGCCTATTTAGATTCCTATAAAGATGCACAATTTACCTCAATTACTGACTATCCAAATGATGGCCATGCCGTATGGCGCATCGAAGCAGATGCAGCATTTCCATGTGCCACCCAAAATGAATTAACCTTAGCTGATGCTAAAGCATTGATTGCAAATGGCTGCCAGCTCGTTAGTGAAGGCGCTAACATGCCGTCAACGCAAGAAGCCATAAATGCCTTTGTTGACGCAAAGATCTCTTATGGACCTAGTAAGGCTGCAAATGCTGGAGGGGTCGCAACAAGTCAATTAGAAATGGCACAAAACTCAAGTATGCAAACCTGGTCATTTGAACAAGTTGATCAAAGGTTACAAGAGATTATGAGTAATATATTTGAAACAGCACATCAAGCGGCAGTGGAATTTGGCCAACCTGGTAACCTTGTATTAGGAGCTAACATAGCTGGATTTAAACGTGTTGCTGACGCAATGCTCGAACAGGGCGTTGTTTAAATAGCTGTCAGCTTTACTGTTCTTTTATACTGTCAGCAAAAAGCCCGACTCTTTTGAATCGGGCTTTTCTTAATAGAAGCCTAGCAATGACGTGCAGGATGCACTAATGCCGAGGGTGCATGGATGCACAAGAGCGGTCTCACATAAAGAAAAGAACACCCACACGCTCTTTACCACCGGCGCTAACACGTTTGACGTGAAGGGAATTACTAATGCCGTGAGTGCATAGATGCACAAAAATGGCCACTGCTGCTTATCTGGTATAGCGAATAGGATCAGGTGGGGCCACGGTGCTATTGTCGCAATTTTTTATTTAAACGTTAGATAGCAAAAAGATTTGAATGTCAGAAAGCAAAAAACCCGTAGCATCAGCTACGGGTTTCTCTTAATAGAAGCCTAGCAATGTCCTACTCTCACATGGGAACTCCCACACTACCATCGGCGCTAACACGTTTCACTTCTGAGTTCGGAATGGGATCAGGTGGGGCCATGTCGCTATTGTCGCTAGACAAAAATTTTCTTGTTAATTACCAAATTGACGCCATTGCTACAATCGCTCTGATACTCATTGAGTAAACTCAACTCCGTTTCTCGCTCATTTGCGGCTTTGTCAATTCGTCACTTACCTTCGTAAATGATTAACAAGTAATAATCTTAGAAAGCTGAACTCTGTTAAGAGTTAAAAATACTCGTTTTACTGATAGCTGACAGCTTTTAACTGTTAGCTTATCTATCTCTTATTCACACCATTGTCATGCGTGATGTGTGTATTCCTACACTTTTGTCAAACTTCATACAACAAAACCACTTGGGTGTTGTATGGTTAAGCCTCACGGGTAATTAGTATTGGTTAGCTCAATGCCTCGCAGCACTTCCACACCCAACCTATCAACGTTGTAGTCTCCAACGACCCTTTAGGGAGCTTAAAGCTCCAGTGAGAACTCATCTCAAAGCCTGCTTCCCGCTTAGATGCTTTCAGCGGTTATCAGTTCCGAACGTAGCTACCGGGCAATGCTATTGGCATAACAACCCGAACACCAGCGGTTCGTCCACTCCGGTCCTCTCGTACTAGGAGCAGCCCTCTTCAATTCTCAAACGCCCACGGCAGATAGGGACCGAACTGTCTCACGACGTTCTAAACCCAGCTCGCGTACCACTTTAAATGGCGAACAGCCATACCCTTGGGACCGACTTCAGCCCCAGGATGTGATGAGCCGACATCGAGGTGCCAAACACCGCCGTCGATATGAACTCTTGGGCGGTATCAGCCTGTTATCCCCGGAGTACCTTTTATCCGTTGAGCGATGGCCCTTCCATACAGAACCACCGGATCACTATGACCTACTTTCGTACCTGCTCGACGTGTCTGTCTCGCAGTTAAGCTGGCTTATGCCATTGCACTAACCGTACGATGTCCGACCGTACTTAGCCAACCTTCGTGCTCCTCCGTTACTCTTTAGGAGGAGACCGCCCCAGTCAAACTACCCACCAGACAGTGTCCCCAAGCCCGATAAGGGCCCTAGGTTAGAACATCACGCATACAAGGGTGGTATTTCAAGGTTGGCTCCACCACATCTAGCGACATGGTTTCAAAGCCTCCCACCTATCCTACACATGTAGGAGCAATGTTCACTGTCAAGCTATAGTAAAGGTTCACGGGGTCTTTCCGTCTAGCCGCGGGTATACGGCATCTTAACCGCAATTTCAATTTCACTGAGTCTCGGGTGGAGACAGTGTGGCCATGATTACGCCATTCGTGCAGGTCGGAACTTACCCGACAAGGAATTTCGCTACCTTAGGACCGTTATAGTTACGGCCGCCGTTTACCGGGGCTTCGATCATGAGCTTCGTCCGAGGACTAACCCAATCAATTAACCTTCCGGCACCGGGCAGGCGTCACACCGTATACGTCATCTTTCGATTTTGCACAGTGCTGTGTTTTTAATAAACAGTTCCAGCCACCTGGTTACTTCGACTCTCCATTGCTTACTGAGCAAGTCATTCACATTAGAGAGCGTACCTTCTCCCGAAGTTACGGTACTATTTTGCCTAGTTCCTTCACCCGAGTTCTCTCAAGCGCCTTAGTATTCTCTACCTAACCACCTGTGTCGGTTTGGGGTACGGTTCCTATATATCTGAAGCTTAGAAGCTTTTCCTGGAAGCATGGCATCAATGACTTCATCTCCTTGGAGACTCGTCTCGTATCTCAGCGTTTAAATGAAATCCCGGATTTACCTAAGATAACCGCCTACATACTTTCACACGGACTACCAACGCCGTGCTCACCTAGCCTACTCCGTCCCTCCTTCGCAATATATAGAAGTACAGAAATATTAATCTGTTTCCCATCGACTACGCGTTTCCGCCTCGCCTTAGGGGCCGACTTACCCTGCCCTGATTAACATGGGACAGGAAACCTTGGTCTTTCGGCGGGGAGTTTTTCACTCCCCTTATCGTTACTCATGTCAGCATTCGCACTTCTGATACCTCCAGCAAGCTTTACAACTCACCTTCAACGGCTTACAGAACGCTCCCCTACCACTTGAACCTAAGTTCAAATCCGCAGCTTCGGTGACTAGTTTAGCCCCGTTACATCTTCCGCGCAGACCGACTCGACTAGTGAGCTATTACGCTTTCTTTAAAGGATGGCTGCTTCTAAGCCAACCTCCTAGCTGTCTATGCCTTTCCACATCGTTTCCCACTTAACTAGTACTTTGGGACCTTAGCTGGCGGTCTGGGTTGTTTCCCTCTTCACAACGGACGTTAGCACCCGTAGTGTGTCTCCCGCATATCACTCATTGGTATTCGGAGTTTGCAAAGGGTTGGTAAGTCGGGATGACCCCCTAGCCTTAACAGTGCTCTACCCCCAATGGTGTTCGTGCGAGGCTCTACCTAAATAGATTTCGGGGAGAACCAGCTATCTCCCGGCTTGATTAGCCTTTCACTCCGACCCACAAGTCATCACCGCATTTTTCAACATACGTGTGTTCGGTCCTCCAGTTGATGTTACTCAACCTTCAACCTGCCCATGGGTAGATCGCCGGGTTTCGGGTCTATACCCTGCAACTAAACGCGCAGTTAACACTCGCTTTCGCTACGGCTCCCCTATTCGGTTAACCTTGCTACAGAATATAAGTCGCTGACCCATTATACAAAAGGTACGCAATCACCGGACTAAATCCGGCTCTCACTGCTTGTACGTATGCGGTTTCAGGTTCTATTTCACTCCCCCTCACAGGGGTTCTTTTTCGCCTTTCCCTCACGGTACTGGTTCACTATCGGTCAGTTAGGAGTATTTAGCCTTGGAGGATGGTCCCCCCCATGTTCAGTCAACGTTTCACGTGTGCCGACCTACTCGATTTCATGATAAGTTTATTTTCGTGTACGGGACTATCACCCTGTATCGTTCTACTTTCCAGTAGATTCCACTAACTTACAAACCACTTAAGGGCTAATTCCCGTTCGCTCGCCGCTACTAAGGAAATCTCGGTTGATTTCTTTTCCTCGGGGTACTTAGATGTTTCAGTTCTCCCGGTTCGCCTCATTAAGCTATGTATTCACTTAATGATACCCGCCTTACGACGGGTGGGTTTCCCCATTCGGATATCTTTGGCTATAACGGTTTTTATCACCTCACCAAAGCTTTTCGCAGATTAACACGTCCTTCATCGCCTCTAACTGCCAAGGCATCCACCACATACGCTTAGTCACTTAACCATACAACCCCAAGTAGTTTCCTATTTGGTACAAGCAGGTGACAAAACCTGCTCAATTGTAAAGTCTGACATTTTCACGCACACAAAGTGTGTCTTGAATAAGAGTGGTAATTCATTACGATTAGTAAACTAAAAGTAAATAAACTACCGGGTTGATTACGTTTCCGAGGAGGAACCGTAATCACCATCATTAACAGGCGATATTCCCATTAATAACAGCTTGGTATTTATAATTTACAAACAACAGCGCGACACCGTGTTTGCCATATAAATACCGGTATTTATATCAGCTTTCCAGATTGTTAAAGAACTTGTCATTCACACGCATTCGGTGGTGACTTGGTTAAAAACCAAACTTAAAGTAGCTTAAATAAAGCATAACTTAAGTTTGGTCTTTCAATTCTTAGTGAAGAAGTGGTGGAGCTAAGCAGGATCGAACTGCTGACCTCCTGCGTGCAAGGCAGGCGCTCTCCCAGCTGAGCTATAGCCCCGCAATGGGAAACATCTTTAAGCTAGAACAAAACTCAGATTTACGTTTTTTACAAGGCGGTTTATCGCGACGTGTAGGTTTTCTACACGAGTGATGAACCAACGCCGTAAAAAGCGTAAATTGGTAGGTCTGGGCAGACTTGAACTGCCGACCTCACCCTTATCAGGGGTGCGCTCTAACCAGCTGAGCTACAGACCTATTTCTTTTTCAAGAATTATGTCCGAAGCTTAGATGTTTGGACTTCTTCTAATTCGTTATCATGTAATTTGTGTAGACACTCGTGAAGCCGAGGCTTCCATTAAGCTGTTTTACTTCAAGATAAGGAGGTGATCCAACCCCAGGTTCCCCTAGGGTTACCTTGTTACGACTTCACCCCAGTCATGAATCACAAAGTGGTGACCGTCCTCCCCGAAGGGTTAAACTAGCCACTTCTTTTGCAACCCACTCCCATGGTGTGACGGGCGGTGTGTACAAGGCCCGGGAACGTATTCACCGTAGCATTCTGATCTACGATTACTAGCGATTCCGACTTCATGGAGTCGAGTTGCAGACTCCAATCCGGACTACGACAAGCTTTGTGGGATTCGCTCCACCTCGCGGTATTGCTGCCCTCTGTACTTGCCATTGTAGCACGTGTGTAGCCCATCCCGTAAGGGCCATGATGACTTGACGTCGTCCCCACCTTCCTCCGGTTTATCACCGGCAGTCTCCTTAGAGTTCCCGCCACTACGCGCTGGCAAATAAGGATAGGGGTTGCGCTCGTTGCGGGACTTAACCCAACATTTCACAACACGAGCTGACGACAGCCATGCAGCACCTGTCACAGAGTTCCCGAAGGCACAAGTCTATCTCTAGTCTCTTCTCTGGATGTCAAGGGATGGTAAGGTTCTTCGCGTTGCATCGAATTAAACCACATGCTCCACCGCTTGTGCGGGCCCCCGTCAATTCATTTGAGTTTTAACCTTGCGGCCGTACTCCCCAGGCGGTCAACTTAGCGCGTTAGCTACGCCACCCACGGTTCAAGACCACAGACGGCTAGTTGACATCGTTTACGGCGTGGACTACCAGGGTATCTAATCCTGTTTGCTCCCCACGCTTTCGTGCCTCAGTGTCAGTCTTTGTCCAGGTAGCCGCCTTCGCCACTGATGTTCCTTCCAATCTCTACGCATTTCACCGCTACACTGGAAATTCCACTACCCTCTACAAAACTCTAGCTTGCCAGTTCAAAATGCAGTTCCCAGGTTGAGCCCAGGGCTTTCACATCTTGCTTAACAAACCACCTACGCACGCTTTACGCCCAGTAATTCCGATTAACGCTTGCACCCCTCGTATTACCGCGGCTGCTGGCACGAAGTTAGCCGGTGCTTCTTCTGCGAGTAACGTCACAGCTAGCAGTTATTAACTACTAACCTTTCCTCCTCGCTGAAAGTGCTTTACAACCCGAAGGCCTTCTTCACACACGCGGCATGGCTGCATCAGGCTTTCGCCCATTGTGCAATATTCCCCACTGCTGCCTCCCGTAGGAGTCTGGGCCGTGTCTCAGTCCCAGTGTGGCTGATCATCCTCTCAAACCAGCTAGAGATCGTCGCCTTGGTAAGCCATTACCTTACCAACTAGCTAATCTCACTTGGGCTAATCAATGAGCGAGAGGTGCCGAAGCGTCCCCCCCTTTGGTCCGTAGACGTTATGCGGTATTAGCAGTCGTTTCCAACTGTTGTCCCCCACTCAAAGGCATATTCCCAAGCATTACTCACCCGTCCGCCGCTCGACGCCGAATAGCAAGCTATTCTCGTTTCCGCTCGACTTGCATGTGTTAAGCCTGCCGCCAGCGTTCAATCTGAGCCATGATCAAACTCTTCAATTAAAAATCGTTTGTGATGTGAGACAAGTAAACTTGTTTCAACATCTGCTCAATGAATTCTGTCGTGTTACTCTCTATCCGACTAAAGAAGAAAGTAACTACATAAAACGTATATTTAAATCCGAAGACCTAAATGATACTTATTTTTTGTGTGACATCATATTAAGCTGTTTTTTTGTTATGTCCTTTCCGAAGAAAGAGATAACTATGTAAAATCAACGTTAATGTGAGTGTCCACACAAATTGCATGATAACTAATTGTTAAAGAAACTTACCGCTAAGATAAGTAGCAAATAATCGCATTCGTTATTTGCTTGACTTCGTTGCTGTAGCCCCGAAGCAGGAGGCGTATATTACGCTCTCAGGTTTTAATGTCAACGTTTTATTTCGTTTTTTTAAACTTTCTTTTCAGAAGATTCAAACTTAACTTTAAAACGTTAAGTTAACCAAATCAGCCTAAACTGAAAGAGATAACTGATTAAAACAACCTCTTCGACTCGTCCCGAAGAAGTGGAGCGCATTTTAGAGATTTCTCGCCTCACGTCAACACCTAATTGCAATTAAATTACAGAAATGGGACTGTTCGTTGATTAATTAAGCCAACAGCTCAATTATGCAACTAAACTTGCTAATTATTATCATTAGCAGCCAATAAAACACACAAAATCCAACGGTGAATATATTAAAAATATCACAAAAAAAATCACTTTATTTATAAAATAAAGCCAATGAGTGAGGTCTATATAGAAGATAGTACCTTGTGAATAATTAAAAATATCTATTAATACTTATTTAGCATTATTATTACTATGACTATTAATGAAAAATTAAGAAAATATGCTGGCTAACTGTCTTCTAGGTTTATAGCCAGCCAACTCACGTCACCTGCTACATAGTCAAACGCTAATCTTTATTTGATATTTTCAAAACGCTTTGCTTCACCCAATACACACAGCCTCTAATAATTACCTACAGATATGGCTCTGCTATTTAAACGAACAATTTATTTAGCATATAAATTATTACCTACTATTATTTTTAATAGCATAAGTTAATTTTCAAAATCTATATAGTTAAGGATGAGTATACGTTGAATGAGTCACTTAAGCTGTTGCATAGCAGCCCCTTCCCAATGTTGTTGCTCAATAGGAAGGGGGTTATTAAAGCCGTTAATAGTGCTCTCACTCAATTTCTTAATGTTTCCATAAGTAATATTGAACAAAATCATCTATTCGAATATTTTTGCCCCCTAGATCATAACCCTAATAATAGTATTACAGCTGACTCTCAAATTTATGTTTATGCTAGTAAAAATAAGAACATCAATAACATAATGCGTCTGAATATCAATACAAGTCCAGAAGATCAGTATTATTGGGTCTTACTCACTAAAGAAAAAAATTGGCAACTTGATTATTGGGAAATAGAAGAATCTCTTTCTCGGCTTACCAATACAATATCAGCAACCAACTTTGGTATATGGGAATATAATATTGCAGACAAAGAGGCTTTATTTTCAAATAAGTTTAAAGAAATTATACAAATTAATATTGAGCAGCAATTAAGCTGGGAAATGTTTATTGACGCCATCTATATAGAAGATCAATTACTATTTAATAACAGTATTAAGACACATGTTGCCTATTTAACTCCTTTAGACTTTGAATTTCGCATGCTGCTAGATAATAAAATTCACTGGTTCAGTATTAAGGGAGAAACCTTTTTTAATGACAAACAGCCAATATGCACAATGGGCACACTATCTGATTGTAGCCATAGAAAACAAATTGTCCATGAATTAAACAATGCAATTGAAAGCAATAATATTGCGATGGAAATAAGCAAGGTAGGTACCTGGTACGCGGAATTAAATTTACACAATGATTGGATATGGACTTGGGATATATTAACAAGCGAAATGTTTGGTTTTAATAATAAAAATACGGGGACAGATGATTTTGATAAATGGGCTACGTGTTTACATCCTGACGATGAGATGAGGGTAACATCTACTTTGCTCAATTCATTGGAAACAGGCAAGGTCTTTTCAGAAAGCTTTCGAGCCATACTTGCAGGCGGTAAAATAAGCTACTTCATAGGTAAAGGTCGTGTTAGACAGAATGAAAATAATGAAAATTATCGAATTGACGGGATATTTTTTGATGAAACACCAATACAGAGCACACAAAGGAAATTAAAAAATCTTAATTTAAAATTAGAAGAAAGAGTTAATGAACGTACACTTGAGCTAGAACAAGCAAAAATCAAAGCAGAAAAGGCTAGCCAAATAAAAACTGAATTCCTTTCTATGATGAGTCATGAATTACGGACCCCGATGAATGCGGTAATTGGCTCTTTAGATCTATTACAGTCCACTAAACAAACTTACGAAGCAAAAGATCTCATCGATACAGCCAAAACCTCTGCTGAAAACCTCTGCTGAAAACCTTGTCTTTATTCTCAATGATATTTTAGATATCAATAAAATAGAGGCCGGTAAATTAGATATTGAAGAACTTACTTTCTCGATATCTGAAATCGTAGATAACATTATTAAAGTTTATATTCCTGTAGCTATAAAAAACAATATTACCCTTAATGTTATTGAGTCACCTTTTATACCACGGTTTGTTAAGGGTGATGCAATGCGGGTCAGACAAATTTTGTTTAACTTGATTGGCAATGCTTTAAAGTTTACCACTACAAGCAAAGAAAAAAGAGGTGTTGTCACACTCACAATTGATGAAATAGAAAAAAATGATTATGTTAGTAATGTTAACTTTAAAATAAGCGACAACGGTATTGGTATTAATGAAGAGAATCAACAAAACCTCTTCCAACCATTTACTCAGGCTGAACGCTCAACGACGAGAAAATATGGCGGTACTGGATTAGGTTTAGCTATATCTGGAAAACTATCAAATTTAATGGGCGGACGAATAACCTTAAGCAGTAAATTACATCTAGGTTCAACATTTGATGTTGACATACCGTTTTGGAAATCCCAAGAAACCAGAGCAATGGATATCACTGAACTCGACTCTATCAATGTGAAGCTAGTCAGTTTTTCAAATCAAGACAATGAAAGAGAAACTCGCATTAAAAATCACTTAATTAGAGAAGGTGCTAATGTAATTTCAGTTCACTCTCCTATAGGTGAACTATTTGAAGAAAAAAGTGATGTTCTGTTAATCATCATAAATAACTTATCAGAAGAAAAACAGAAATTAACAACCCTTTTACACACCATCAAACAATATCAAAATATAATAATCACTTTCACGACAGAAGATATGGAGCAAGGTCGTCAACAATTTAATCAAATTCGACTAATAAATATAGAGTCGCTAACTCGACAACTGTTAATTGAAAATATTTATAAGACAAAGCAGCAAAGTTTAGAAATTAATATCGACAATTTAGACCTTGATTTAGACCTTGATTTAGACCTTGATTTAGACCTTGATTTAGACCAGTTGACATTATTATCAAACAACACGGCACGTAAAAAGCAACAAAATGTAAAACAAAACAATAATAAATTGAAAAGCGGCATCTTAGTTGTTGAAGACAATCCAATGAACCAAAAACTTATTACCATGCAACTAAAAAATATCGGTTACCACTGCGATGTTGCAGACAATGGCGAAGATGGAAAAACAAAATGGCATAGCGGTAGCTATAAATTAATTATTACAGACTGCCATATGCCAATTATGGACGGCTATGAAATGACCCGCAACATTAGAGAGTTAGAAGGCTCTGAAAACAGAGCAGCAATACCAATAGTTGCGGTTACTGGTGCTGCAATGACTGGAGACTCTCAGCATTGTTATGACTCAGGTATGAATGACTTTGTCAGCAAACCCATCCAGCAAAGTGATCTGCGCGCAATATTAAAAAAGTGGTACCCTCATGAGTAAAGCGCAAGTAAAAGTCTTAAATAAAAATGTCATGCTTAACTTAATTGGCAACGAACCTGAAACCATTAAACAATTTGAAATTGATTTCATTAAACAAGCGCACGAAGCAATGAAGAATATAATTGTTCAATATAATCACAATGATTTTGAGCAAATAAAAGCAACAGCACACTTTTTAAAAACATCTGCACATGCCATTAGCGCTGAACAAGTTGCTGATTTATTAGAAAGCCTTGAAGAAGTCTCTTTTCTACATGACAAAGCAAAATGTAAGGAACACATAATTTTAATAAATAGTGCAATAAAGCAAGTTTATAAGGAAATTCTAGATGAAAACTAAATCAACACCATTTTCAACACGCCATCCTAAGGTGGTTATGGTTTTCGAAAAAGAAGATGATATATCTGGCATCTCAGCAATAATTTCTAACAACATCAATGAATATAGAGCCATCCCCTTAGATGATGAAACCAACAACTTCCTTGATGAAACTAAACCTTCTATTATAATTTTTGCCTTATCGACCGTGGATCAATGTATTGAATATTATTCTGAACTGCTGGCAGATAAACATTTAAAAAATCCGCACTTTGCTATTTTACTTTGTAAAAATAAAGAGTCGGGCCTCGCTTTTCGTTGTTGCATGAAAGGCCTTTTTGATAACTACTTTATCTTTCAGCCATTGTTCGAAAAATTAAGACTATTGATGATAATTCAAAGTGGCTTAGTACAATGTAAAGTGAAAGACTCATTCGATGAGTTTAATAATGCAACTTTTGAACAATTTGATGAAAATATTACTAAGCTAATAGATGAAAGCAGTCAATGTAAACGTGATCTACTGGATAGATTAAATAAACTAGATAGTAGTATAGTTCAGGTTGAACAGAAGGCTGAGCAACTAGGTATTAGTAAGCCAAAAATCAATCATGAACCACTGAGCTCGTCACCGCAGGAATTAATTTCTTCAATAAAACAAAACTGCGTAGAGCCATTATTGAAGCATCTTGAGGATGATATAAAAACCAGTTTAGACAATATCATTCAACAGTTGCTTACACAGCAAATAGCGATGAAAACAGCTGCGACTAAATCCAAAGGTTTAATACACCACGTACCTTCGATAAAAAAGAGAAACACACTTAAAGAAGAATTACATAATGAACAAGACCAAGAAAAGCACGCAGAAGCCTCAGGGGGAAGCAAAGGCTTGATACATCATACCCCTTCATTGAAAAAAAGAGACGAAGCAAAGGATCTCACAAGTAATGCTGGAGAAAGCGAGCAATGTATAGCGCCAATAACTGAAGCTGCTGCAACTGAAAGGAATAAGAAAAAAGTGTTAATCGTTGAGGATAATGCTTTATATAGAGAGCTGCTAAAAAGCGTACTAGGTAAAGAGAGCTATGAAATCACTGAAGCAGAAGACGGTCTGCAAGCACTCAAAATAATTAAAGACAATACATTCGATTTAATTATCATGGATTTATTTATGCCAAACCTTGATGGGCTAAATGCGACAAAACAAATACGACAATTATCACAAGGAATTGACATTCCCGTTATTGCATTAACCGGTAATAAAAACAAAGAAAATGTAAAGAAATGGGCTCATTACGGGCTAAAAGGCTACATCATAAAACCATCAAACAGAGAAGAGATTTTAAAGACTGTAAGGTCAGCTCTCATTAACGGTTAATAATACTTACTTAAAGCAGATTAACTAGGATCTCAATGTGGATGTTTTGTGTTAAAAGATAGTTCTATCAATTTGAATTAAATCAGACGGCTAAACCTAGATTGTAGAAAAATAAAACATGGCGGTGAGGGAGGGATTCGAACCCTCGAAGGCTTGCGCCTTACACACTTTCCAGGCGTGCTCCTTCGGCCACTCGGACACCTCACCATGATAAAACTATTGTGTAGGTTAACGTGCTACAACACGTTATGGTTATTAGCCGATGAGCACGCAAGGCGTGTCAATTCAACTTAGCGTCCACTCGGACACCTCACCATTATAAAACTTTTCACTCTATTAACGTGCTGCCACACACTATGGTTATTAGCCGATGAGCACGCAATGCGTGTCAATTCAACTTAGCGTCCATTCGGAAGCTACACCACTTATAGCGACTTGATATCAATGAAGTTCAAGCTCTAATGCGCGCTATGGTAGGGAATTAATTCATAGAACGCAAGCTGATTTAAGCAAAGTCAGCCTAGTTGATTGTTTTATAGGCTATCAATAATAAAGTTACTTCTTTTTCATCTCAGCATTAAAGTTTAACATGCGATCAAGTGATTTAAGGGCACCTGTACGTAGTGACATATCAACAAAGACTTCTCGCCCTTGTGGATCAAGTAATGCTTGCTCTATTTCTTTTAAGCCATTCATCGCCATCCAAGGGCAATGTGCACAGCTACGACATGTTGCTCCTTCGCCAGCCGTAGGAGCTTCAAAAAATTCTTTATCTGGACACAGCTGCTGCATTTTATAAAAAATACCGCGATCAGTAGCAACAATAAACTTTTTATTTGCTAGCTCCTGTGCCGCTTTTATCAATTGGCTCGTTGAGCCTACAGCATCAGCAAGTTCTATAATTTCTGCCGGTGATTCTGGGTGAACAAGAACAGCAGCGTCGGGATGAAGTGCCTTCATATCATGTAAGGCTTTAGTTTTGAATTCATCATGAACAATACAAGCGCCCTGCCACATTATCATATCAGCGCCGGTTTGCTTTTCAATGTAAGAACCTAAGTGACGGTCTGGTCCCCAAAGAATTTTTTCACCTAAGTCATCAAGATGCTCAACAATTTCTAGGGCACACGAAGAGGTAACAATCCAATCTGCTCGTGCCTTTACCGCTGTCGAGGTATTAGCATAAACAACAACTGTTCTGTCAGGGTGTTGGTCACAAAAAGCATTAAACTCTTCAATCGGACAGCCTAGGTCTAACGAACACGTAGCTTCTAAAGTCGGCATCACCACTGTTTTTTCAGGGGTTAATACTTTTGCCGTTTCGCCCATAAAGCGCACCCCAGCAACAATTAGCGTTTCTGCAGGGTGGTTATTGCCAAACCTTGCCATTTCTAGTGAGTCAGCAACACAACCGCCGGTTTCTTCAGCTAGTGCTTGAATTTCGGGATCAGTATAATAATGAGCGACCAACACAGCATTTTTTTCTTTCAATAATATTTTGATGCGTGCTTTATACTCTTCACGCTCTACATCACTTAATGGTGCAGGCTTTTGTGGAAATTGAAAGTCAAAGTCAACGGCTAAATTTGCTTGGGTCATATGTATTCTCAATGAGTGCCTTAAAATCGTGAGAATTATAAGGTATAGGAGAATAAAAGTGTACTACGAATATACCCTAGCTAAGTACTTATGATAATAAGAGCTATCGAATAAATATAAAGTATGACTGATTAAAAAATTGCTTGAGGAATTAGTTGCTTTATTAAATATAGAAACAAGCCAGAAAATAATACTGAGGGAATTAAAAGTGGTCGGTCGTGAAGGATTTGAACCTTCGACAAATTGGTTAAAAGCCAACTGCTCTACCAACTGAGCTAACGACCGATAAACTACTTTTAATATTATAATGATAATCTCAATGTCACTTTACTCTCAAAAAGTAAGAGAAAGTGGTCGGTCGTGAAGGATTTGAACCTTCGACAAATTGGTTAAAAGCCAACTGCTCTACCAACTGAGCTAACGACCGATACATACTACTAAAACAAATGTCAACCACTTCATTGGTAAAAAAGTGGTCGGTCGTGAAGGATTTGAACCTTCGACAAATTGGTTAAAAGCCAACTGCTCTACCAACTGAGCTAACGACCGACATTTGTTTCCGTTGCACTACTCGTCCAACGCGGGGCATATAATACCCATAAAAAATTTTAGTGCAACAACAATCTTCAGCTTTTTTAAACTTTATTGTTCGTTCGAACAAAAACCAATCAAAGCGAACAACTTATCAACAATATTTATGGTTTTAAGCTATTTAACCTTGGTTGTGCTAGTTTAGCCGCGCTTGAATTCGGGTATTCAGCTATTAGCTTTTGATAAATTGTAATAGCTTTGGCTGGGTTATTCTCTTTTTGTTCAACCATAGCCAATTTCAACATTGCATCACTACGTTTACTAGAATCAGGATAATCACTAACCACTAAATCAAATTCTTGTCGTGCTTTAGTCAACTCACCTTTATTAAACAATAATTGTCCTAACCAATAATGTGCATTCGCCGCATAAGTCGAATTAGGGTACTTTTGATTAAAGGCTTCAAACTCAGGTATTGCTTGTTCGTAGCGTTTATCTTTGAGCACCATATTTACAGCACGATCATAGGCTTCATTTTCAGTTAAGTTATTACTGTAATTTACCTTACCGACACTATTAGTGGTTGCAGCAATTGCAGCAGGGACTTTATTTGCTGGTTTTAGTGCTTCAGATACTCTGCGATCAAGTTCTTGATAAAGCTCACGCTGCCGATCTAGTACTTGACTCAGTTGATAGGTGTGTAGCTCTGTTATACCGCGTAGTTCATTAACTTCATTTTGTAAGTCATCTAACTGTCGCTGAACATTAACTTGTGCTCGATTGCGTGCATCAAGCTTACGCTCAAGGCTCACCAGCTGTTCACTTAAGCTTGCTTTGGCACCATTGGTAGGTGTACCAGCCATTACTTCAATAACAGGAGCTGGTTCTGCCGCCACTACCAAATTGGTAGCAACAGCAAAGGACATCCCGAATAGAATGCTATTGGGTTTCATTTAATTACCTGATTAGTAGACCAATACGGCACGACGGTTTTTAGCAAACGCGCCTTCACTGCGATCTTTAACCATAGGCTTTTCTTCGCCATAACTTACAGTACTTAACTGTGAAGCTGAAACGCCCATATTTTCTAGATAAGTTTCGATAGCTTTTGCACGTCGCTCGCCTAAGGCAATATTGTACTCTGGCGTACCACGCTCATCAGCATGACCTTCAATTAACACATTAACATTTGAATTTTCATTAAGAAACTTCGCGTGTGCATCAAGAACAGCAGAAAAATCTGCACTTACTGATGATTTATCAAAATCAAAATAAACAATGTGTTCTGAACGTAATCTTTCAATTTCTTGACGTTTTTTAGCTTCGATTTCATCTGCTCGCTGCATTGCGGCAACTTTTACGCGTTCAGCTTCGTCACGAGCCTTTTGCTCAGCCATTGCGGCTTCGTTAGTTTGCATTGCACTAGCATCTTCGCTAGCTGAATCTGATGAACTACAGGCTGATAAAGCCATAATAGGTAAAACAATTGCTAAAGCTTTTACTGTTTTATTCAAGCGCATTTTATGTGTCCTTATTATTTACAAATTAAATTACTAATAATTATTATAAAAATGGTGACCATGAAGGTGACTTCACCTCACCATTGAGTGCTGGCAATCTTGCCTTAAACCTTCCATCTACAGAAACTAAACTTAGTACCTGCCGGTTATTGTGTAAAGTACTATAAATTATCATCCCGCCATTAGGCGAAATACTTGGGGATTCATCCAAGCGAGTGCTTGTTAACACTTGAAAAACCCCTGAATCGAACTCTTGTTTAGCTAGATGATACTTGCCACGTGTACGATTTACCATTATTAATTGGCGACCATCCGGTGTTAACGAACCACCTAAGTTCATTTCACCATCGAATGTTAGTCTTCTAACCTTGCCATTGACTAAATTTACGCGATATAGCTGTGCTTTTCCACCTCGTTCTGAACTAAATATCAATGAATTACCATCTGGTGTCCAACTTGGCTCAGTATCAATTGCACGATGACGTGTCACACGACGTAACTTTTTACTGGCAACATCCATTACATACAACTCTGGGTTACCATCTTTGGAAAGTACCATAGCCAGTTTTTTGCCATCAGGTGACCACTTAGGCGCACTATTAATGCCTTCAAAAGAAGTGATTAAATTACGTTGTCCTGAGTAAATATCGATAACATGAATTTGTGCTTGTCTATTTTCAAATGTTACATAAGCTAACTGATTGCCATTAGGGTGCCACGCTGGTGACATCAGGGGTTCTTTAGAACTCAAAAGTACATGTTCATTAAAACCATCATAATCAGCAATCACTAACTGGTATGGATACTCACCTTCATCACGTACAATAACATAAGAAATTTTTGTTAAAAATGCTCCGCGAGTACCGGTAAGTTTTTCATAAACCACATCACTAATGCGGTGTGCATAGCGGCGAAATTGATCTGCCCCTATTTCAACGCTACTTTCATCTAAAATATGGTCAGAGGTACGCACTAACTCGCCATTACTCAACATTTGTGTTTCGCCACCAGTAACTTGGCCGCGGATAACATCCACAAGTTGATATTTTATTTGATAGCGGCCTATAGAAACTTCACTCACTTCACCAATGACAATCGCTTCAACCCCTTCACCTGCCCAGGCAGCATAATCAACCTCACTATCATCGCTAGGCGACTGCGGAAAGCGTAAATCGTTAATCGGACTGAATTTTCCACTGCGTAGTAAATCATCACTGATCACTCGAGATAACTGTTCTGGCATTACGCCAGTACCTGTCCACTTAAAAGGTACTACAGCAATTGGTCGAGCTGTATTAATACCTTCGGTGATTATAATTTCAATAACAGCCGAGCTTGAGAAAGCCACTGTCGCTAATAAAGTGAGTAATATCGTCTTAAAAATTTTCATAAGTCTCTTAAAGTTATTTATTCCACAGGGGCAAAGGTTAATTTAACTTCTACTAATTCCTTGTTTACATCTACGTCTTCTGACATTGGGAATTTATTTACACGATAAACCGCATTCTCAGTAGCATCACAAATAATTTTTCCTCCAGAATTAACCACCACGTATTTAATACTGCCTTCTAATGTTAAGTGCACCGTTACACTACAGGAGTTTCCTTTATGCTCACCTTGTAAGTTTCTCAAGATTAGACCGTAAAAGATTCCGGTGTATTTTTCAACTTCTGTCATCATTTGTTGGCGACGCGCTTGTTGACGATTAGCCATGTCTTCAGCCATTTGCTGCTCTAATCTTTTTTGCTGTTCAGCTCGTTCTTGAGCTTCCTGCTCTTTTCGTTTGCGCTCTGCAGCTTTCTTTTTACGTAAATCTTCTGCTTTTTTAGCAGCAGCCTCTTCTTTTACTCGCTTTGCACGAGCATCTGATGCGGCTTTATCTGCCTGTATTTTTTCAAGCTCTTTTTGTTTACGTAACTTATCTGCAGCGTTTGCTTTAGCCTTAGCTTTTTTAGCGGCACTATCAGCCGCTCTTTTTTCTTGTTCTTTTTTCTTACGTTGACGTTCGAGGTTTTTAATTCGCTGTTCTTCATTTTTACGTTTTGTTTTTGCCGCCGCAATACTATCTTCAAGGTCTTTAAGTTTTTTGGCATCATCAGCCTTTTGTTTTTTAATCTGATTAAATTGTGCCTCGATTTTACTTCTATCAACAACCACCGCTTGAATCGGCTCCATTTGCGCCGATGGTTGCGTCGGTTTTGGTGGTAAAGAAAAGTCGCCTAATAACAAAACTGCCGCTAACCCTATATGTATGGCAAAACTTAACACTAAGGGGGTCGAATACTTGGATGACACTACTTACGCTCCGGGGTATCAGTCATTAAGCCAACAGATGGTACACCAGCCACTTTTTGTAACATCACCATTAATTGAATAACAGCATCATAAGAGACAGCACCATCACCATTAACTACAACAGGCGTATCTGGTTCTAACTTTAAATGTGCGGCAACTAACGTCGCGACTTCTTCTGCTGACATTGGCTTATTTTTACTGGTGCCAACCGCTAAATAGTAATTCCCCTCAGCGTCAATAGAAGCAACTAATGGTGGCTTCATATCTTTACTCAAGGGCTCTGCATCAGCCTGTGGTAAATCTACCTTTACGCCTTGGGTTATCAACGGTGCTGTCACCATAAAAATAATCAGTAATACCAACATGACATCAATATAAGGCACTACATTTATCTCAGCAACCTTACGGCGCCTAACTCGATTATACATAGTTATTATCTACCTTAGCCGTGTTGTTCTGTCGCAGTTTGTCGCTGTAAAATACTGGCAAATTCTTCCATAAAGTTACCATAACTGTTTTCCAGTTTTTCAACATTATGGCTAAAGCGGTTAAAGGCCATTACCGCAGGAATTGCAGCAAATAACCCCATTGCTGTTGCTATTAAAGCTTCTGCAATACCAGGCGCAACCATGGCAAGTGTGGCTTGCTCCACAGCACCTAAGGCAATAAACGAATTCATAATACCCCAAACCGTACCAAACAAACCAATATAAGGGCTTATTGATCCTACCGTAGCCATAAATGGCAGATGTGTTTCTAAACTATCAACTTCTCTTGATAAGGCCACCCGCATTGCTCGATGCGTGCCATCAACAATAACTTGTGGTGCATAAGCATGGCTTTTACGCAAACGCGCAAACTCACGAAAACCCGAGACAAAAAGACTTTCAATACCATCAACATGTTCTTTTGCTGATACTTCACTGTAAAGTTTACTTAAGTCAGCACCGCTCCAAAACTTATCTTCAAAGCTTTGTAATTGGCTTCTAGCCGCCATTAATACTTTACGACGTTGAAAAATCATCGTCCAACAAGCGATAGAGAAGCCAAGTAGGGTCAACATTACAAGTTGAACTAATAGACTAGCTTCTAAAAATAAATCAAAAAATGAGAGTTCAGCTGACACGTTTTAATGCTCCTAATATGCTTTTGGGGATAATACATGGTTTAACAACAGACAAATCAACACAGGCGACTTTAATTTCAACTGTGCATAATGTTAATTCATTCTGATTTACCAATTGTTGTGAAAAGACCACACTGGCCGATTTTAATTGATTTATGGTCGTGGTAGTCGTTAACAAATCATCGAGCTTTGCTGATGCCTTGTTGTCCATCACTACTTTTGTGACCACAAAGCCGATGTTTTGTTCTAAAAATATTGACTGATTAATACCAAGTGCCCGTAACCACTCAGTTCTTGCTCGCTCAAAAAATTTTAAATAGTTAGCATAATAAACGATACCACCGGCATCGGTATCTTCATAATAAACGCGAATAGTGTGTTGATGACTGTTCAATGACATTAATTTATTCAAATAATTTTATAAAAACCTTCAGAAGCTTATCTTAATAGATAAAGCTGACGCGCGACAAGGCTTAAGCGACTTTCTTTAGCACTATTTCAATAATAAATTTAATTATCGACAAAATCTTCCAGACTTTTGCTACTTATCACGGGTTGGTAATAAGTAGCGGTTATCTAGCATCGGAACTTCGCATTAGTTTTTCTAATGATAAATATAAATTTATTTCGTTTGTTCGAATAAATTTATCGGATTAAAATGACCCTGTTTTTGAGCTAGCGTACGAATTTTTTCTTTTACTGACAATTTTGTTGTTGGATATTCATTTTAGTTCATAAATTTTTTTATTTGGTATTGCTACCTCTCTATTGCATATTTCCTGGAAACCTAATTTCCTTCTATCAACTTATATTCTAAGTTGGCCCACATCAATTTATGTGGGCTTTTTTTTACCTAAAATATATCCAATTATTCTGTTCTCATTTATGGCTATGTCAATTTAATACTCTCCTAAAGGGACCTATTTAACCCCAGTTCGAGTTAAGCTGCTTTACTCAACCATGCTATTTAAGCGCCTATCAACGTTATTTTATCAACTAATAGACCGCTATTGGTTGCTATAAATTCCTTACTAAGCAACAACTTAAATATATATAATGAATAATTTAACCAATAACGCTATGAATAAACTGGTTATAAAGCCCATTAACCCGCACTCAGGTTACTTAATTCTGCTTCGGCTAAGTTACTCCTGTCTCTGTAAGAACTAAAAGTCTTAGGTACATAAGTTTATCGTTTAATATCAAAGCTGAGTATATCCCTCTTATAACCATAAGAAATTGATTAAATGGTTAACTTAAAGTCAATAATGATAGCTTTTCTATCCAAAAAATGACCGATTTAATAGCTAGGGTTTACTAGGAACTATTAGCATCAAAAATAGCCTATTGTGTAACTTTATTTGTTTTTAAAGTACAGCAAGCTGAGGGAGTTTAACTTATGATTGAGCAATCATTGAAATGCTTAAGCACGTATTTTAATAACCTAACATTAGCAAAGGCTAGAAGTAATCTAGCCACTCGTAGTATTTAGCAACCCTAACAATAAAAACACTCGTTAGGGTTTTACCTTGAGTGATAGCTTTATGATTTTTCCGGAAAGTCTAAACCAAAATGTAAATAAGCACGGTTAGTCGCTATTCGCCCTCTTGGCGTTCGTTGTAAAAAGCCTTGTTGGATCAAAAATGGTTCAAGGACATCTTCAATGGTTTCACGTTCTTCGCCAATAGCGGCGGCAACATTATCTAAACCTACAGGACCACCACCAAACTTATCAATGATAGCTTCAAGCAGTTTTCGATCCATTAAGTCAAAACCTTCATTATCTACCTCTAACATGTCCAAAGCACTTGCCGCTGTTGATTGACTAACGATGCCGTTAGTTTTCACATCGGCATAGTCCCTTACTCGGCGTAATAAGCGATTAGCTATACGCGGCGTACCACGTGAACGCCTTGCAACTTCAAATGCACCTTCTTTATCAATTTCTAAATTTAAAAAATGCGCTGAACGCATAACAATTTCAGTGAGTTCTTTGGTGTTATAAAATTCAAGTCGTTGAACGATGCCAAAACGATCACGCAGTGGCGAGGTTAATGCCCCTGCTCGCGTAGTTGCTCCAATTAAAGTAAAGGCCGGCAAATCAAGCTTTATTGAACGGGCTGCTGGGCCCTCACCTATCATGATATCTAACTGATAATCTTCCATTGCAGGATAGAGGATCTCTTCAACAACAGGGCTTAAACGATGAATTTCATCGATAAATAAGACATCATTCTCTTCGAGATTCGTCAACAACGCGGCTAAGTCACCAGCCTTTTCCAACACTGGGCCTGAGGTCGTACGAATGCTAACGCCCATTTCATTAGCAACAATATTAGCTAATGTTGTTTTACCTAAACCTGGCGGGCCAAAAATTAATAAATGATCAAGCGGTTCTTGCCTTTTCAATGCCGCGGCAATAAAAATTTCCATTTGTGATTTAACATGTTCCTGCCCGGTATAGTCAGACAGCATTTTAGGTCTAATAGCTCTATCAACCGTTTCATCTTCTTGGTTAGCTATAGGCTCAATTAATCGATCGGCTTCTATCATGATTTACTCTTTGGAAAACGTTGTAAAGTTGCGCTTTAAACTATCGTAATGACTGCGTAGCTAACATCACTATACTAACAGCATTGATAATACGCTTTATAACATGGCCTTTAGTGCATTACGAATTAAGTCTTCACTGCTTTTATCACTAGTAAATACTGACTTAACCGCTTTATCAGCTTGCTGTTGACTATAACCTAAAGATACCAATGCATTAATAGCATCGCCTTTAGCGTCACTCACAAAATTGCTGGTTTGTTTGACATCGTTTGGCAGCATATGAGTAAGAGCATCAGTGCTGTCAGTCTGCCAATCTTTTAATCTATCACGCATTTCAATCAATAATCGTTCAGCCGTTTTCTTACCGACACCGGGTATTTTCACTATAGTACTTAAATCATCATGTATAACACAGCTAACAAATTGATCAGCCGACATACCGGATAATATAGCCAGTGCTAATTTAGGCCCAACACCATTAACTTTAATAAGTAAACGAAACAATTTACGCTCAACTTTATTAGCAAAGCCATAAAGTAATTGTGCATCTTCGCGCACGACAAAGTGCGTATATAAAGTTGCTTCTTGGTTTAATTCCGGTAAGGCATAAATACTGGTCATTGGCATGGTAACTTCATAGCCAATACCATGACATTCAATTAAAATTTCAGGGGCCATTTTTTCTATTAATGTGCCACGTAAACGTCCAATCACCACTTAACCTTTTTACTTGATATGTTATATGACGACACCATACCACTAGATATTTATACAGTAAAGTTATCATCATAATAATTTAAAACCGCATAACTAACACCGTTTGCTGAAGTGCCCTAACGTAGACGTCTGCGTACTGTTTTACTGACTTGACCAGACATTTTACTGAGCGAGTCATGACTATGGGCATGACAAAGTGCCACCGCAAGTGCATCCGCGGCATCGGCTTGTGGTGTACCGGGTAATTTCAGAATGGTTTTGACCATATGTTGCACTTGAGCTTTATCTGCCGCACCAGTACCAACAACAGCTTGTTTTATTTGTCTCGCAGAGTACTCGGCAATACTGAGCCCAGTATTGGTTGCCGCGACAATAGCAGCGCCTCTAGCCTGACCTAGTTTTAACGCACCACCAGGGTTAACCCCCATAAAAACTTGTTCGATAGCAAACATATCAGGCTGAAATTGCAAGATAAGCTCACTAACACCAGCAAAAATAGTTTGTAATCTAGGCGCTAATTCATTGCCTGCCGCAATTGCTTTAATACAGCCGCTACCGAGATAGATAAAATTTCGACCGCTTTTTTTAATAACACCGTAACCGGTTAATCGAGATCCCGGATCTATACCTAAAATAATGCTCACTGATAAGCGCCCTAATAGTCAGCCAAGTGACTTTGATATGATCATGCTAGTGAAAAAAAACGCACTAATAAAGCAAAATAGCTTAAATTAGTGCGTTTATCATAACGAAATAGCCGTTATTAAATGCTATCGGAAAAAGCTATTCTGCTTGTGTGTCAGTATCAACGGCTTTTTCAATTTCTTTTTCTAAGCGGGCAATGCCTAACTCCGCTAGCTGTGCAGGGTTTGCATGGCCTGGAGCATTGGTTAATGGACATGCTGCAGTGGTTGTTTTCGGAAATGCCATCACATCACGAATTGAACTCGCACCGGTCATTAACATCACTAAGCGATCTAAACCAAATGCTAAGCCTGCATGTGGTGGAGCACCATATTGTAACGCTTCGAGTAAGAAGCCAAATTTCTCTTGTGCTTCTTCATCACTAATCCCTAAGATTCTAAATACTGCAGCTTGCATATCTTGGTTATGAATACGAACCGAGCCACCGCCTAGTTCACAGCCATTTAATACCATATCGTAAGCATCAGATAACGCGCCAACAGGATTAGCTTCTAGCTCTTCTGCCGTTAAATTCGTTGGTGCAGTAAACGGATGATGGATAGCATGCATGCCGCCATCAACTTCTTCAAACATAGGAAAGTCGACAACCCAAAGTGGTTTCCAGTCGCCTTGTAGTAATTCAAGGTCTTCACCAATTTTAAGTCGTAATGCACCTAATGCTTCAGTCACTACATTGTAACCATCTGAGCCAAAGAAAATAATATCACCAGTTTTCGCGTCAGTGCGCTCTAATAATGCGTTAACTGACTCTTCAGTTAAAAATTTTAGAATCGGTGATTGCAAGCCTTCAAGGCCGCCATCACGGTCGTTAACTTTTAACCACGGCATACCTTTCGCACCATAAATGCCAACAAATTTAGTCAGTTCATCAATGCCTTTACGAGAAAACTTAGCCGCGCCTTGTGGTACACAAATAACCGCAACTCGACCTTTTTCATCATTAGCTGGACCAGAGAACACTTTAAATTCAACATCTTTCAAAATATCAGCAACGTCAACAATTTCTAACGGGTTCCGTAAATCTGGCTTATCAGAACCAAAACGCGTCATGGCTTCAGAATAAGGCATACGAGGAAACTCCCCCAAATCAACATTCAACAGCTTTTGAAATAATTCACGGATCATCGTTTCAGTAACTTGCATTACTTGATCAGAACTCATGAATGAAGTTTCAATATCGATTTGGGTAAATTCTGGTTGACGATCAGCACGTAAATCTTCATCACGAAAACATTTAACGATTTGATAGTAGCGTTCCATACCTGACATCATTAACAATTGTTTAAACAATTGTGGTGATTGTGGCAAGGCAAAGAACTGACCTTTATGCGTACGGCTTGGTACTAAATAATCACGTGCACCTTCGGGTGTAGCAGCGGTTAGTATTGGGGTCTCAATATCTAAAAAGCCTTGTGTTTCAAGTGATTCACGTACTGCTGAAGTAACTTTTGCACGAAAACGCATACGCTCTGTCATTTCTGGGCGGCGTAAGTCAAGGTAACGATATTTTAAACGTTGTTCTTCTGAATTCTTTTGATTTGGATCTAACGGTAATGGCGCAGATTTATTTAAAATAGTAAGCTCTAAACCTAATACTTCAATACCGCCAGTTGCCATGTCTTTATTAACTTGGCCTTCGGGACGGGCTCTTACTTTACCCTTTATTTGGACACAAAATTCATTACGTAAAGTATTGGCTTTTTTCAATACCTCTTGTAAATCAGGGTCGTAAACAACTTGCACAATACCTTCACGATCGCGTAAATCTAAAAATATAACCGCGCCTAAATCACGACGCTTGTTAACCCAACCACATAAAGTTACTTCTTGGCCAATGTGAGACTCATTAACCTCACCACAATAAAGACTACGCATGTATATACCTTGAAAATTCGAATAAGCTATTAATAAGCTACAGATAATGCACCATTACAGGTGACTTAACTCTATAACTTGTTACGATAAATTTTTGCCGACATTATAAAGCAATATAAAGCAAAGTCACCCGACATTGCCTTATATTACAAGTAAGAGGAATAATTAACTAATGGCACTGGTTTTACGATTAAAAATATAATGATTCTTACCTGCAGCTTTAACCTCGTACATTAATGAGTCAGCCACTTTTAATAAATCATTATCTGATTCACCATCATCTGGATACATGGCAATACCAATACTACAACCGATATTAGCGGTAACTTTTGACGACAACTTAATTGGCTGTTGAATAAGCTTTAAGACTTTGTCAGCGACATATGCTGCTTCATCTTGGTTATGTAAGCCAGTCAAAAGCAGTACAAATTCATCACCACCAAAGCGTACCACAGTGTCAGACTCTCGCACACAGCCTTTTAGACGGGACGCAACTTCAATTAATAACTCATCCCCAACATCATGGCCATAGTTGTCATTGATATTTTTAAAACCATCAAGATCAATAAAAAGCACCGAGATAAGGAGTTTTTGCCTACGATGAAAGGTGATCGCAGTGTTAAGTCGATCTTTTAATAAAACTCGATTCGCCAGACCGGTTAAATCATCATGTGTTGCCATGTATTTCATTTGTTTTTCTAGTTTTCTACGGCTTTTGATCTCAAGATATAATCGACGATTCCACACCATAATGATAATAATGATAATAACAATAAGTACACCGATTTGAGCGGCTACTCGTAAAACCACATTCTTATCTAAGCCGGTCTCAATACTAATATCAAACCACTTCTCATATATTCGCTGACTTTCAACATCAGAGAGAGTTAATACCGATTTATTGAGTATGGTCGCTAAAACCGGCAATGACTGATTAATCGCTAAATGATTGCCACTTCGGTCTACTTCATCAAGCACCGACATACCTAAACTGACTAAGCTTTCTTTTTTCAGTAACTCAGTCCCTGACGACAAACTATCAATAAAGCCGTCAACCATCCCCTTTTGTACCGCTAATAAACCTTCTTCACTATTGTCCACTAACCTTAAAGTAATTAATGGAAACTTCTTCCTAATCACCGAAACTAAATAGTAGCCTTTAGTAATAGCTAAAGCTTCGCCCTCAAAGTTTTCTAAGTTTAATTGCTTGCCTAATTCTCGCGGATGTACAATTACCCACGGCATACTCCAGTAGGACTCAGTAAAGAGTACTTGTTGCTTACGAGTTTCTGTTGCCATAACACTGCCAATAACGTCAACCTCTCCCTCTAACAGGGCTTGATATAAATCTTCAAACTTATTATAAGCAACATAATCAATTTTTAGATTAAGTCGTTGAGTAATCAATTGAAAAAGATCAGGATTAGTGCCTTTAAACTCACCATACTTATCAACAAACTCTATCGGTAGCCAATTTTTAGTTATACCAAATTTTACTACCGGGTGAGCTTTAACCCACGACGCTTCTTGTTCAGTTAACTCCAGCTGGGATAACTGACTTTTAAAAAAACCTGATGAGGTATCTAAATTCCATTTTTTCTCTAGAGCAATTAGATTTGCTAACGGTATTTCATCAAAACCTTCCACGATTAGTTGCTCTAACTCAAAATTAGTCTTATTTAAAGCGGCATGAACATCCCGCTTGAATCTATAACCGGGAAAGTGAAAATAAGTTGATTGCAATTGATTTTGCAGCAAATAATGTTCAATAACATCACTTTGGCCGGCAATAATATCAAGCTCGCCAAGTACTATTGCGGCAAATAATGACGGGTAGTCATCAAAATAAATAATATTGGCATTAAAAACATGCTTGTTAATATCTTTAACAAAATCCGGCGTTGATACTACACCAATATTTTTGTTTCTAATTTCTGAGATATGGCTAGCTTTATCAATTTTATCGGACAAAAATAAACTATAATCAATACTGTAGATAACAGGTCCTAAAGCACGATTCACCTTGTCTTTTTCATTACTTAAACTAGCGATATGAATATCAGCACTATCTTGACTTAGCTGATTAAGTTGATTTGGGTCAGCAACGACAAATTCGACCTCTAAGCCACTATATTTTGCCCACATTTGCCATAACTCAATAAAGAAACCTTGAGCATTTCCTGCAGCAGAGGTATCAGAAAAAGGCATCTGATTATTGAAATATGACAAAATAAGCACGTTGTCTGACTTATCAACTCCAAGCCATTTTATTTCTAAAGCCGACTTTTCTTCTGCTGATATTCTATCCAAACCTTGTTGAATAAAGTTAAGTAATGGCTTTTTACTTTTTGTGACCGCCGCGCCATAATCACTTACCTGATAAGAAATCCTAGCAAATGCCGGATATTTTTTATTGAGTAAATCATAATCAGAGAAATTTTTTGATAGTTTATCAACACCGGCAATTATCAATATTTCATTTTTCAGTGCGGCATTGTATAAAGTATGGCGGTCAGAAAATATTCTTAAGGTTAAATTAGGGTATTTAGCTTTTATCGACTTTTCATGACTCGAACCAGCAACAACACCAACAGCATAAGGTGTTAGTTGTGTAATATCTCTAATATGGGCAATTGAGCGATGTAGAAAAAGGTGTCGACTTTGACGAAAGAAAGCTGAGCTAAAATCAAACATTTCAGCTCTAAAGGAATTTTGAGATAAACCAGCATGAATATCGACCCGGCCATCTTGCACTTGTTTGAGCGTTTGTTGCCAATTCAATGGCACAAATTCGACCTTAACACCTTGCTTTTTTGCCCATAGTTGCCAAAGTTCCACCATCATGCCATCAGGATTGTTTTGTTTATTCACAAAATGATAGGGGTAAGATGTTTTGTTAATGGCGATGCGATATGTTTTGGTCGTATCCTGTGCAGAAACCGGCATAACCAGAAATAAGCACAGCAGAGCTAAGCTTGTTAATAATTGCTTGAAAGATCTTAGAACCAAGTTAAATTCTCATTATTTTTTATTTTTGCCAATAAGCGCTGATGTAAAATAAACAAAGACTAACAACAAAAAGCATAAATACATATTATCTACGCGTTGCAATGTTTATCGTTGAAAATTTCAGGTAAAATGCTCTTTTATATAACCTAAACGTTAGTATAGTTCCTACATCATGCAAGAATCAGACACCGATTTAATTTTTTCTAACAAACAAAGTAAAATCAAAGACTTTGCATTTGATGCTCAAGTCGTTGAAGTTTTTCCTGATATGATCAGCCGTTCAGTGCCTGGTTATAATACTATTATCGATACCATAGGTCGACTAAGTCAACGTTATGTCACCGATAATAGCCAAGTTTATGATCTAGGCTGTTCACTCGGCGCCGCAACATTAGCGATGCGTAAAGCTATTAGCGCAAAAAACTGTAAGATCATCGGCATTGATAGCTCTAGTGCTATGGTAGAACGTTGTAAAATGCATGTCAGTGCTTTTAAAGGCGACACGCCA